>JBGTEH010000617.1:0-7253 GCA_041747915.1 Ilumatobacteraceae bacterium | reverse complement strand
TTGTCGGGATTGCCGGAGTTGATGATCACGAGCGGCCAGAAGAACGAGTTCCAGGCGTACAGGAACCCGAACGTGGCGAGCGTGGCGATGGCGGGCTTGGCGAGCGGCACCATCACTTTCCACAGGATCGTCGACCGACTTGCGCCGTCGATCAATGCCGCCTCCTCGATCTCCTTGGGGATCCCGAGGAAGAACTGGCGCATCAGGAACGTTCCGTAGGCCGTGAACATGAACGGCACGATCAGCGCCACCAGGTTGTCGGTCCAGCCCAACTGCAGCATCAATTGGAACAGCGGGATGATCAGCACGACGAACGGGATCATCACCGAGCCGAGATACAGAATGAACAGCTGATCTCGACCCTTGAAGTCGATGCGGGCGAACGCGTAGCCGCCGAGGATCGACGTGATGATCTGGCCGACGACCACCGCCATGGTGACCAGCATCGTGTTGGTGAGCGACCGCCCGAGGTTCTTCTCGGTGACGACCTCGGAGAAGTTCTCGAACCGTGGTCCGAACACCTTTTCCGGCGTGGCAAGGTTCACCAGCGTGACGACTGCCTCGCCGCCGCCGCCCAACGGTTCGAAGCGACCGCCGACGGTGAGCCGGGCTCGGTATACCTCGACCTCCTCACCGTCGACGTCGAGCAGATAGACCGTCTCGTCCTCGCCGTCGACGACGGTCGTCCGATCGGTTTCGACGCCGTCCTGTGGGGGCCGGGCGACGATGACCGTCGGATCGTCGATGCGGGCGAACTCGGCGATCGGCACGTCGTCCTCGGCGAGCGCATACTTGCCGTCGCGGTCCGGCAACACGTAGACGGTCGCGTTGTCGAGCCCGCGTTCGACGTCGGTGACCGTGGTCTCCGTCCGTGGGATCAGCGAGGGCGGGTAGGTGAAGATGTCGCTGTTGCGCTTCATCGACGTCGAGACCGCGACGATGAACGGGAACAGCACGATGATCGCCACGGTGATCAGGAGTGCATAGGTGGCGATGCGCGTCACTGTTGCACGAGGACCCTTGCGCTTCACGCTCACGACAGACCTCCCGTTGCGCCGTCACGCTCGCGGCGGAACTGGGCGAAGGTGAACACGAAGACGATGGCGAACAGCACCCAGGCGAGCGCCGATGCGTACCCACGATTGTTCTGCTTGAACGCCTCGTTGTAGAGCGCGATCACCGGTGTCATGGTGGCGTTGTCGGGCCCGCCCGGCTGGGGCGTTGACAGGATCCACACGATGTCGAACAACTGCAGTGCGAGGATCGACGTGGTGATGAGTACGTAGAAGGTCGTGTTGCGCAGTTGTGGAACCGTGATGCGTCGGAAGATCTTCCACGCCCGAGCACCATCGATTTCGGCGGCCTCGTACAGGTCCTTGGGGATGCCCTGGTGACCGGCGAGATACAGCACGGTGTTGAACCCGAAGCTCATCCAGGCGAACACGATGACCATCGCCAACAGTGCCGTCGAGTTGCTGCTCAGCCACGCCTGCCCTTGTTCGGGCGCGTCCACGAAGGGCAGCAGGTCACCCGTTCGTTTGATGATGTAGTTGATCCATCCGACCGTCGACTGGAACAACTGTCCCCAGATGATGGCGACGCCGATGACCCCCGCCACCGACGGGATGAAGTAGATCGCCCGGAACACCTTGATGCCACGCAACTGCGACGCGAGGATGCTCGACAGCAACAACGCCGGCAGCACCGACAGTGGGACCGCGAGCACGAGGAAGATCAAGATGTTCCGCAATGACAGCCAGAACGTGACGTCGCGAGCGCCGAGGACCCAGTGCTGACCGAACCAGTCGAGGTGCATCAGCACCTGGTAGCCGGAATTCAGGACCTCGCCTCCTGCGTTGCCGGTCTCTGAACTGGCGACGTCGATGCTCAAAGCCTGGATGTAGTTGTCGATGCCGACGAACGACCGGCTGGTGCCGGTCGTCTTCCAGTCGTAGAAGCTGACGACGAGCGAGAAGATCACCGGGCCGGCGAAGAAGAAGAGAAAGCCGAGAAGGTTCGGTGACAGGAACGCGAGACCCGTGAGCGCTCGTTCCGTGCTGGCGGTCGTCCCGAAGACCCGCCCGACGTCGCGCTGCCACATGAACCGGGTGGCGGCCAGCGACGCCATCGCCAACACGACGGTGGCGCTCGTGACCGGCTGCGCGATGCGCTCGAAGATCGTCGAGAGCATGCCTGTCGGGTCGGCGGCGATGACGAACCAGACCAAACCGAGACCGGCGATGACCCATCCCGCCCGGCGAAGCTGCGTGGGTCCCTGCGCAGCCGGCTTTCCGGTACCGATCTGCGTGGCAACCAACACCCAGACAAGCCCGACGGCGATGACGAGGAACGGTACGAACCCCTTGCTGAAACCCGTGCCGAACTTGCCGATCGCTGTGAATCCGCCCAATTGGTGCACGACGGCGACCACGGCGACCACGAAGGTCAGGTAGTTGACGACGAGCGAGAGCGTGCGCCCGCCTCGTCGTCTTTGGCTCACCCCGATGGCAGCAGCGGCATGGGCCACGAAACTCGCCACGGCGAACACCCTCAGGAAGACCCCGATCGTCGCGGGAAGTTCCTCGTCGCCCGAGCGGCTGGCGAGCAGCATCATCACGACAGCCGAGAGGGCACCGGCGATGTGCCAGAACACGACGAGCCGAAGCCCGGTCTCGATCCCCGCTGGGGGGGCCGGCGTGGCCGCGGTGGCGTGTTCGCGTTCGGTTGCGATCGAATCGGTCATCGTGCACCCCCTCGTGCGAACGTGTGGCTCACTCGACGGTGAGCTGATTGTGTGACGGCGAGATCACGGTCCGAGCCGGGGCGTCACACCCCGGCTCGGACCGACACAACTCGATGAAGTCAGCTGTCGAACGCTGCTGCCGTCTCGTCGCAGATCTTGGCCTCGTAGTCCTCGATCGTGCGGGTACCCGTGATCACGGCGGTCACGGCGTCGTTCATCGCAGTGTCGAACGTCGGCCAGTCGCCGGCCCACAGGGGGCCTTCAGCGGTGGGCGAGTCCTGCAATCCGTTGATGAACGCCTGGTTGTTCTCCGGCGGGGTGAAGCCCAGGAACGCTTCGATCGCGGCGTCGCTCTGACGGCTCGGGATGTTCGCCCCGAGTTCGCTGATCTGAGCCTGCGTGTCGGCGCTGGTCAGGTCCTGGACAAGCTTCCACGCCGCTTCAGGATTCTCCGTGTTGGCGTTCACCACGTAAGCGCCCCACAACAACCAGTTGCCCTGCGTGCCACCCGGTCCGGTGGGCATCTGGACGACGTCCCAGTTGAACGGAACATCACGAGCCCCGGGCGTTGCCCAGCGACCGTTGGTGAACATGCCGACCGTGCCGGCCTTCCACGCCACTTCGCCGTCATCACCGAAAGGAATGGCGAGGTCGGCACCATAGATGTCGACGACCTGCTGGAGCCCAGCGATCGACTCCGGCGTGTCGAGCGCACACTCGGTGCGGTCCTCGTTGAAGAACCCTCCGCCGGCCGCGTTCATGAACGCTCCGTAGTTGGCCCACCAGCCGTTCATGGCAAACCCCTTGTTGGGTTCACCGAGTGCGGACACCTGGGTCGCCACTTCCGCGAACGCCTCCCAGTCCCACTCACCGGCTTCGGCGAGGGCGCGAGGGTCATCGGCACCGGCCTCGGCGATGAGGTCGTTGTTGAGGTACAACGCAAACGTCGACACGTCGCGGGGCAGGCCCCACAACTTCTCGCCAGGTGCGCCCGTTTCGGGGTCGTAGGTCAGGTGGTACATGGGCTCGGGGTAGAACTCGCTCGTGTCGAATCCGTCAGCGGTCGCGAGCTCGTTCAGGTCGAGGATCAGACCCTCCTTCTGGAAGCGAGCGATGTCGGTGCCGGGAATCCAGAACACGTCGGGCGCGGTGCCGTTGGCAATCTCGGTGACCAGTTGGTCCTGGTACGGCGATCCCTCGTTCGTGCCGGGCTCGTAGCTCAGCGTGAAGCCGTCGTTGGCGGCATCGATCTCGTCGCTGATGCCGGCGTACACAGCGGCCTCGGCGTCGTTGTCGGGACGGGTGCGCCAACGGACCTCTACTTCGCCGTCGGCTCCACCTCCACCGGTTGTTGCCTCGGGTGCGGCTGTTCCCTCGGGTGCGGATGTGCCCTCCGAGCTGCTGTCGTCGTCGCTGCCACATGCTGCGGCCACGAGCGACAACGCGATGACCGCGGTGGCGACTCTGCGTACCTTGTTCACGTCGTTCCTCCCTCTCACTGCGGACATCCGCAGTGCTTCATGTCCGATCGACGGATGCCGATCGGTCTTCGTCGGCGACCAGCTTTCGACCGGTCGCCACGACTTACGCGACGACCACGTCGACGCCCTTGGCCCGGAGCCACTCGACGTCGTCGGCAGCGACGCCGGCGTCGGTCACCACGACGTCTACGTCGTCGATTTCGCACACCGTTGCGAGTGCTCTGGTTGCGAACTTGGTCGAATCGGCCAACACGACACATCGTTGCGACACCGCGATCATCGCTCGCTTGATGTCGGCTTCCGGCAGGTTGATGTTGGTCACGCCGCCCTCGGGATCGATGCCGTTGCAGCCGAGGAAGACCGTGTCGACGCTGAGCCCCTTGAGCATCGATCCGGCGAGCGGGTCAACGAGCGAATGCTGCTTGGGACGCAGCGTTCCGCCGGTCAAGACGATCGAGAGGCGAGGGTGCGCGGCTTCGAGCGTCAGTGCGATCGAGAGCCCGTTGGTGATCACGTTGACGTCGACGAGTTCGGTGCGAGCCACGAGCGCCGCTGCGAGCGCTGCGGTGGTGGTGCCGACATCGAGCAGGATCGACTCGCCGGAGCTGATCAGCGAAGCGGCCGCCTCGGCGATCGCACGCTTTTCGGGGGCGTGCTGCTCGGCCACCTCCTCGAACGAACGCTCGCCACGGGCCCGATCGACCGGCATCGCGCCGCCGTGAACCCGCTGAGCGAGATGACGCTCCTCGAGCGCCTGGAGATCGTTGCGCGCCGTGACCGTGCTGACACCGAATCGTTCCGACAAGTCGCGAACGCGCACGAAACCGCGCTGCTGGAGGTGTTCGTGGGCGAGCTGCTGGCGCACCTCGGCTGGAAGATTCGCTTCGTCGCGAAGCAGATCCGCACCGTTCGACGCCGCCCCCCTCAGAGCGGAACTGGTTTCGTTCACTTTCGATATCTTGTGCGTACTTGCACCTACTTGTCAAGTCTGTCCATTTCGTGCACCATGCCCCTGTGAAGAACGACATCAACAATCACGTGACGCAACCCTCCGCACAGCCCTCCGCTCTCGACGACTACGAGTTCGACCTGCGCGGGTTTCTCGTGGTGCGCGGCGCGCTGTCGGCGGGTCAACTGGCCGACCTGAACGCTGCGTACGACCGCTTTCCCACGCTCGGCCACGGCGAGTGGTACGGAAATGCGCAGCGGCGCGACTACACCCGTGACACCGGCTTCGAGTTGCACAACGTGCTCGACTGTGGCGATCCGGCATTCGACGTTCTGATCGATCATCCTGCGTGGGTGCAACACGCGAGGCGATACGCCGGCGAGGCGGGCACCTACGTGCAAGGCATCACGATCGACGAACACATCGCCACGATCCGCGAGGCCGGTGGCCATCACCCCGTTCACTCGGGCGGCCACGACGTGTCGATCCGAACGCAGTACGCGATGCGCAACGGCCAGTTCCGCTGCGGTCAGCTCAACGTGCTGGTGGCCCTCACCGACATCGGCCCTGGCGACGGTGCCACGATGATCGTGCCGGGCAGCCACAAGTCGAACATGGCCCATCCCCTGGCCGGCGACTACGCCCGCGGCGACCGGATGGACCAACTCCCCCACGCCGTCGAAATCCACGCCCAGGCCGGTGACGCACTGATGTTCGTCGACGCCTGTATGCACGGCGGCAGCAGTCGCACCACTCCGGGCGAGCGACGGGTGATCATCCTGCGCTACGGACCGGCGTGGGCGCGGCCCCGCTTCGGCTACACGCTGTCGCCCGAGTTCCTCGAACGTCTGACCCCCGAGCGACGCCGCATCATGGACCCCATCCCCACGATGCCCACCGGCGCCGGCAACGTCCCCCTCGACCTCCACGCCGTTACATCTGGGGTCTGACCCCCGATGTAACGGCGGATGTAACGGCGGATGTAGCGGTCGGGGTGAAGGTGACGGGGAGGTGTTTGATGCCGGTCACGAGGGGGATGCCTTCGGCGGCGAGTGGCTCGACCTCGCCGGACACCTCCAGGTCGGGCAGGCGCCGGAACAACTCACGGAACACGATCGCCACCTCGCGGCGCGCCAGGTTGGCGCCGAGGCAGAAGTGTGGCCCCGGGCCACCGAAACCGACATGCGGGTTCGGTTGGCGCAGGACGTCGAATCGTTCCGGATCCGCGAAGACGCGTGGGTCTCGGTTGGCAGCGCCGTAGAACATCACGAACTTGTCGCCCTCGTGGAAGTCCTGCCCCGCGAGCGACACATCGCGCGTGGCGGTTCGGCGCATGAACGTGACCGGCGCGGCCGCCCGAATGATCTCCTCGACGGCTCCCGGCGTGACGCCATCGACATCGGCCTGCCAGATCGCTCGCTGATCAGGATTCATCGACAGCAGGTTCACTCCGTGGCTGATCGCGGTGCGCGTCGTGTCGTTACCGGCCACGGCCAGCAGCACGAAGAACGAGGTGATCTCCGCCGGCGTCAGAAGGTCCTCCGGCAGGTCGTTGTTGACCAGCTTCGAGGTCAGATCGTCGGTTGGATGAGCTCGTCGGTCCTCGATCAGTTCACCCATGAGGCTGCTCAACGCGATTCCGGCATTGAGGTACGCAGCCATCGGATCGCCGTCGCCCATGAACTCGGGGTCGCCACCGCTGAGGATCACGTTGGTGGCGTCGAGCACCGTCGAGAACTCGCTGCGCGGAATGCCCATCATGTCGCAGATGATCAGCAACGGGAACGGTTTCGAGAGCACCTCCACGAGGTCGACCTCGCCGCGCTCACAGAATCCGTCGATCACCTCGGTGGCGATCGACTCGACTGACTCGAGCACGCCCTGCAGTTCGTTCGGCGTGAAACTGTGGGCCACGATCCGGCGCTGATTTGCGTGGCGCGGGTTGTCCATGTTGATGAAGCTCCCGAAGAACTCGAGCATCTCCATCGGCATGTCGAAGATCGAGATCGCACCCTTGCCCGAGCAGAACTCGTCGGGTCGCTTGCTGACCTGGACGACCTCGTCGTAGCGCGTGAGCGCG
>JBGTEH010000616.1:0-3694 GCA_041747915.1 Ilumatobacteraceae bacterium | reverse complement strand
CGACGACTGGCGAGCCCTCGCCGCCCAGCACTTCGGTGGCGTCGTCGAGATCGGCGACGACCTCCATCGCATCGAGATCCGCCCCACCGACGACAAGGAAACCTGAACCATGAAGACGCTGCGCACTCCCGACGAACGGTTTGCCGACCTCCCCGACTACCCGTTCACGCCCCGCTACACCGAGGTTCCGGACGGCGACGGCGGCACCCTGCGCGTCCATTATCTCGACGAACGTCCGATCGACGTAGATCCGTTCGAACCAGATCAGAGCGACCCCTCACCGATTCTGCTCATGCACGGCGAGCCATCGTGGAGCTACCTGTACCGCACGATGATCCCGATCCTCGTCGCGGCGGGCCATCGCGTCGTCGCCCCCGACCTCGTCGGCTTCGGCCGCAGCGACAAGCCCACCGAGACCAGCGACTACACCTACGCTCGCCACGTCGCATGGATGGAGGCGCTGCTGATCGACCACCTCGATCTGCGCGGCGCAACGTTCTTCGGGCAGGACTGGGGCGGCCTCGTCGGCCTCCGCGTCGTCACCGCCAACCCTGATCGATTCGACCGCATCGTCGTCGGCAACACCGGCCTGCCGACCGGCGACGGCAAGGCCAGCGAGGCGTTCATGGCGTGGCAGAAGTTCTCGCAGGAGACGCCCGTGTTCGACATCGGTTCGCTGATCAACCGGGCCACCGTGACGGAGTTGTCCGACGCCGAGATCGCCGCCTACGACGCGCCGTTCCCCGACGACTCGTACAAGGCCGGCGCCCGAATCTTCCCGACCCTCGTGCCCACCCGACCCGACGATCCCGCGGCCGCCGACAATCGTGCGGCCTGGGATGTTCTCGAAGCATGGGACAAGCCGCTGATCACGTGCTTCAGCGACAGCGATCCCGTGACCGCCGGCGGCGAGCGCATGTTCCAGCAGCGAGTGCCCGGCGCAGCCGGCCAGCCCCACGTGACGATCGAACGCGCCGCCCACTTCTTCCAGGAGGACGCCGCCGAACAGCTCGCCCAGGTGCTGATCGACGCCATCGCACGATGACCGACTGGTTGGACCTCACTCGGCGCGCCGCACTCGCGTCGCACCGGCTGATCGGCTGGATCTACTGGGATCCGCTGGCGATCGAGCGGTACAGCGCGCTCGGGCCCGACCCCTTCACGTACTACGTCGCAACTCGCGGGTCGACCCTCGGCAACGCCGGCAACACAGCAGTGGCCGCAGCGTTCTACTCGATCAGTCCGCCGTTCATCTCGGTCTGTCTCGATCAGTGCCGCGAGCGCACAACCTTCGCCGAGGCCGCTGCGGCCCGTAACGACGCAGTGGTGATCGGACTAGGTCAGCACGTCCCCGAGATCTGCGACGAACTCGCCTCGTTGGCCGATCCCTTGTGGGCGGCTGCCGACGAGTTGCCCGTCGCCGGGCGCGTGCTGTTCGCCACGCTGCGCGAGTGGCCGCGTCCCGACAACGCTCTGCTGTCGGCGTGGCTCGCAGTGAACTGCATCCGCGAGTGGCGCGGCGACACGCACTGGGCGATCCAGACCACGGAAGACATCGGTCAGGTCGAGTCGGGCATCCTCGACGGCGCGTGGCGCCACTATGCCGACGACTGGTTGCCGCGCAGCCGCGGGGCCGACGATGCCGCTCTCGACGCCGCGTTCGGCGAACTCGAACGACGCGGTCTGGCCACCGACGGGGCGGTCAACGCTCTCGGCATCGAGTACCGACAAGGGTTGGAGGACCGCCTCGACGGACTCGCGAGCGTCGCGTGGAAGGCGCTCGGCGAGCAGCGAACCCACCAGTTCCTCGATCTGCTCGAACCGGTCGGGGCACGTCTCGTCGAACGCATCGACCTGACCGCAGGACCGAACTGGATGCCGGCCGCTCGCGATCGGGTGCCGCGATGAGTGTCGTCGAGCGCAGCGTCACGCTCGACGCGACACCGAGCGACGTGTGGAGCGTGCTCAGCGACTTCGGGGACATCAGCGCGTGGGCACCGAACGTCGACCACTCGTGCCTGCTCACCGAGCAGGACACGGACGTCGGGGCCGCCCGGCGCATCCAAGCGAAACGAACGACGCTCGTCGAAACCGTCACCGGGTGGACGGCGCCCACTTCGCACGTCACCGGCGTGCTGTCGTACACCCTTGCCGGCCTGCCGAGGGTGATCCGATCGACCGCCAACACGTGGCGTCTCACCCCTGCGGGCGCGGGTACCGCCGTGACGCTCACGAGCACGGTCGATGCCGGCTCGAGACCGCCCCAGAAGCTCGTCGCGCGGATCGTCGCCCGCAAGCTCGCCTCGGCGTCCGACGAGATGCTCGCTGGACTCGCTGCCCATCTGGCCCGCCAACGCGCCGGCCAGACCAGTGCCCATCCGGCGGCCTCCGTCTCCGACCAGCCGACCGCACCCACCGCACCCACCGCACCCACCGCACTATCGGAGATGCATCCATGACCACCACCCGCCCGGACGTCGTGATCATCATGACCGACGAGGAACGCGCTGCTCCCGCGTACGAGAGCGCCGAGGTCACCGAGTGGAGGCGCACTGTCCTGACCGGCCGGGCGTGGTTCGACGACCACGCGGTCAATTTCTCGCGCCACTACACCGGGTCGCTGGCGTGTGTTCCGAGCCGCCCGACGATCCTCACCGGGCAGTACCCCGACGTGCACGGCGTGACGCAGACCGACGGCCTCGGCAAGATGCACGACGACTCTCGGCTGCGGTGGATGCCGACCGGTGAGGTGCCGACGCTCGGCCACTGGTTCCGCGCCGCCGGCTACGACACCCACTACGACGGCAAGTGGCACATCTCGCACGCCGACCTCATCGGTGACGACGGGAAACCATTGGCGACCAACGACAGCGATGGCGTCGTCGACCAGGCAGCAGTCGACGCGTACCTCGCCGCCGACCCGCTCGATGAGTACGGGTTCTCAGGCTGGATCGGCCCCGAGCCCCACGGCGCTCCGCTCGCCAACAGCGGCACCCGTCGCGACCCGCTCATCGCAGATCGGGTGGTGGCCTGGTTGGACGATCGTTACGCGCGCCGCCGCGCCGGTGACGCCGCTGCACTCCGACCGTTCCTGCTGGTGGCGAGCTTCGTCAACCCGCACGACATCGTGCTGTTCCCGCTGTGGGCCAACCGCGGCACGCCGCTCGACTCGCCGTCGCCCCTCGATCCCCCGCCCGTGGCCGCGTCGCCGACAGCTGACGAGGACCTCTCGTCGAAGCCGGCCGCGCAGATCGCGTATCGCGTCGCCTACCCGACCGCGTACGGGTTCGGCGCGGTCGTCGAGCGCACCTATCGAACCAAGGCCCAGGAGTACCGCGACCTCTACTACCGGCTCCACGCCGAGGTCGACTCGCCGATCGACCTGGTCCGTCGAGCTGTCACCGACGGAGGGTCCCACGATGCCGTGATCGTGCGGACCTCCGATCACGGCGACCTGCTCGGATCGCACGGAGGGCTCCACCAGAAGTGGTACACGCTCTACGACGAGGCGACCCGGGTGCCGTTCTCGATCGCACGGATCGGAGCGACGGCCACGAGCGCTCGCGTGATCGAAGGCGCCCCGACATCGCACGTCGACATCGTGCCGACACTGCTCGGCGCGGCCGGCATCGACGAGGGCGAGATCGCCGCCGTCCTGCGCACGTCGTTCAGCGAAGTGCACCCGCTGCCCGGT
>JBGTEH010000615.1:0-1515 GCA_041747915.1 Ilumatobacteraceae bacterium | reverse complement strand
GCTGCCCGTCATCAATCCCGGCCCGGCAATTCCGGGTTCGGAGTCGGCGCAGTACGGCGTCGAGAGTGACGACGGTGGGCCCGGACTGACGGCGGAGGATGTCGCCGCGCTCGAAGAACTGATCCGCGACGGCGGAGATGACTTCTCGCTCTGACGACCCGGCATCGGATCGATCGTCACCACGCGTGCTCCTGCTGAGCATGCCGTACGGAGCACTCGAGCGGCCCTCACTGGGCCTCGGCCTGCTCAAGGCCGGGGCTCAGCGAGCGGGATTCAGCTGCGACGTGCGCTACCTGGGCTTCCGGTTCGCCGAGTTCATCGGTCTCGCCGACTACCAGTGGTTCGTGACCGGGGCGCCATACACGGCGTTCGCCGGCGACTGGTCGTTCACCCACGCACTCCACGGCCACCGGCCCGACGACGATGCGTCGTACATGCACGAGGTGTTACGAACAACGTGGCAACTCGACGACTCGACGATCGAGATGGTTCTGCGGACGCGCCAGTGGGTCGAACCGTTCCTCGATCACTGCCTCGATACGATCGCCTTTGCGGACTACGACGTGGTGGGCTTCACGTCGACGTTCGAACAGAACCTCGCATCACTCGCGCTGGCGAAACGGATCAAGCACCGCTACCCGCAGGTCCTGACGGCCTTCGGAGGAGCGAACTGGGAGGGTGCCATGGGCCGGGCGCTCCACGAGACGTACGATTTCGTCGATGTCGCCTTCTCGGGTGAGGCCGACATCTCCCTGCCCGGCGCACTCGCAGCGGTGGCTGCTGGGTCGCCACTCCGCGACGTCGCCGGGCTGGTCGTGCGCGAGAACGGCAGGAGCGTCTCGACCGGTCCCCCGGCGCGGTACGAGGATCTCGACGAACTCCCCCCGCCGGACTTCGACGACTACTTCGCCGCCAAGGACAGCTCGCCGGCAGCGGATGAGGTGACGCCGGTCCTGCTCCTCGAAACGGCGCGCGGTTGCTGGTGGGGTGCGCACAGCCATTGCACGTTCTGCGGGCTGAACGGCGAGGCGATGGCATACCGGAGCAAGTCGCCGGCGCGAGCCGTCAGCGAACTCGACGACGTGACGCAGCGGTATCGGATCGACCGCGTCCACATGGTCGACAACATCATCGACATGCGGTACTTCCGTACCGTGCTCCCCGCGCTGGCGGAGCGAGATCGCAAGCTCAGTCTCTTCTACGAGGTCAAGGCGAACCTCAGCCACGCACAGGTCCGCGCTCTCGCCGAGGCCGGTGTCACCGAGATCCAACCCGGCATCGAGAGCATGAGCGACCACGTCCTCGAACTGATGCGCAAGGGCACCACGGCACTGCGCAATGTGGCGTTGCTCAAGTGGTGTCGCGAGTTCGGAGTGCAGGCGGACTGGAACCTCTTGTACGGCTTTCCCGGCGAGACGGCAGCCGACTATGCAGCGATCCTCGACCTGCTGATCTCGATCGACCACCTCGAAGCGCCGTCGGCGTGCGGACCGATCCGGCTCGACCGTTTCAGCC
>JBGTEH010000614.1:0-4512 GCA_041747915.1 Ilumatobacteraceae bacterium | reverse complement strand
CCTGGCCAACAACTACCAACTCAAGCACCTCGCCAACGCCGAAGCGGCGATCGCGTTCTGGAACATCGCTCATCCCGACGACGTGCGCCACCAGAGCTACAAGGCGGTTCCCAGCGCCGTGTTCTCCAATCCCCAGATCGCGACAGTCGGGCTCACCGAGCAGGAAGCCGAGCGCCAAGGCCGTCAGTTCAAAGTGGGCCAGCGCGACTACGCCGGCACGGCGTACGGCTGGGCGATGGCCGACGACACGGGGTTCGCAAAGGTGCTCGTGGAGGAAGGGTCGGGCCTGATCATCGGGGCCCACGTGATCGGGCCGCAAGCGTCGTCGATCATCCAGCCGTTGATCCAGGCAATGCAGTTCGACCAGACCGCCGAAGACGTGGCGCGTCAGGTGTTCTACATCCACCCGGCGCTCACCGAGGTGATCGAGAATGCACTGCTCGACGCCATCGACTGATCGTTAGCGTTGCCGTCGATGGCGGATGCCCTGACCACCGATGAGATCGACACCGCGCGCGCGATGACGCCCGGTTGCGCCGAGGTGATCCACCTCAACCACGCCGGATCATCGCTGCCCCCGCAGGCCGTGCTCGACGCGCAGATCGGCCACCTGCGCGCAGAAGCTGTGATGGGTGGCTACGAGGCGGCAGCCGATGCGATCGATCAGCGCAACGCCGTGTACACATCGATCGGCCGGATGGTCGGCGCCGACCCGATGGAGATCGCGCGGCTGGAGCACGCCACGGCGGCGTGGAACGCAGCGTTCTGGTCGGTGCCGATGTCTGCCGGCCAACACGTCGTCGTGCACGATCACGAATACGGCGCCAACATCGTCGCGTTCCTCGTCGCCGCCGAGCGGCGCGGCGTGATCATCGATCGGGTCGCGAGCGACCGTCACGGCCAGGTCGCCGTCGACGGTGTCGCCGACCGACTGCTCCACCACGATGTGGCGCTGGTGTCGCTCACCCATGTGCCCACCAACGGCGGCCTCGTGAATCCGGCCGCCGAGGTGGGGGCGCTCACGCGGGCGGCGGGCGTGCCGTTCCTGCTCGACGCCTGCCAGTCGCTCGGCCAGCGTCAGATCGACGTCGACGAGATCGGTTGCGACATGCTGTCGGCGACGGGACGCAAGTATGTGCGGGGGCCGCGCGGCACCGGTCTGCTCTATGTCCGCTCGACGATGCTCGATCGGCTCGTTCCGTCGCAGCCCGACCACCACGGCGCCGACCTGGTCGCCGCAGACCGCTACGAGTGGGTCGACGGGGCGCGCCGGTTCGAAAACTGGGAGCACAACGTGGCGGGATGGCTCGGCCTCGGAGCCGCCGTCGATCATGCGCTGCAGTGGGGGCTCGATCGCATCGAGGCAACGGTCACCGCTCGGGCCGCGCAGCTTCGTGTGCTGCTCGCCGACGCCGGCTTCGACGTGTACGACGAAGGTGTCGAACGGTGCGGAATCGTGACGACCGCCAGCGCCACGACGCCCTCGGAGCAGCTCGCGACGCGACTGGCCGATCAGCGGATCAACGTGACGACCACACCCGCCTCGTCGTCGCGTTGGGATGTCGACCGTCGAGACCTACCCACGTTGCTGAGGCTGTCGGTCCACTACACCACGACGCCGGACGAGCTGCGCACGGCTGTCGACGTGCTCACCGGAGCGCGTTGACGCCTTGGCGGGCGATCACCCGTACAGTTCCGCCATGGGCGTTCCGACGAAGAACTGGGCCGGCAACCAACGATGCATTCCGACCGAGGTTCACCAGCCGCGTTTCGCCGACGAGGTCGCAACGATCGTTCGCAACGCTGCGGCCGCTGGTGAGCGTGTCAAGGTCATCGGCGGCGGGCACTCGTTCACCGACGCAGCGATGACCGATGGCCACCTGCTGTCGTTGGACGCGATGAACCAGATCCTCGCCGTGCACGGCAACGACGTGACCGTGCAGGCGGGCATTCGGCTGCGTGATCTCAACGAGCAGTTGTACGGACGAGGGCTCGCTCTGCCGAACCTCGGCGACATCGACACGCAGTCGATCGCAGGCGCGACATCGACGGCGACTCACGGCACCGGCGTCGGCCTGGGGAATCTGGCAACCACGATGGTGGCGCTCGAGATCGTCTCCGGCGACGGCACGATCATGCGCGCCGACGAGCATCACGAACCCGAATTGCTCCGGGTGGCTCGCGTGGGGCTGGGTGCGCTCGGCATCATCACCGAGGTGACATTGCGCTGCGTTCCGGCCTTCAATTTGCGCGCCGTCGAGACGATCGAGCCACTCCTCGACGTGATCGCCGACTTCGGCGACGTGATGCGCTCGACCGATCACGTCGAGTTCTACATGATGCCCGGCGCCCGCCGCTGCCAGATCAAGCGCAACACTCGGACCACCGAGCCGACCCGGCCGCAGTCGAGAGCCGGCTACGTGCGTGACAAATGGATCGGCGAGAACCTCGCCTTCGGCACCGTCTGCCGGGTGGGCCGCCGCTTTCCCGCGATGGCGCCGCGAGTCGCCAAGCTGATCATGTCGGCGGCCTCCGAACGCGACGTCATCGATCGCAGCGATCGGGTGTTCTGCAGCCCGCGCCATGTGCATTTCGTCGAGATGGAGTACGGCATCCCGTTCGATGCCGTGCCCGACGCCCTCGCTCGAATCGTCGATCTCACCTCGCGGCTGCCATTCCCGCCGATGTTCCCGATCGAGGTTCGAGCGTCGCAGGCCGACGACATTCCGCTGTCGACGGCCAGCGGCCGCGAGTCGGGCTGGATCGCCGTGCACCAGTACGTCGGAGCGCCGTACGAGGCCTATTTCCAAGGCGTCGAGCAGATCATGAACGACTATGCCGGTCGGCCCCACTGGGGCAAGTTGCACTTCCAGAGCCGACACACGCTGGCGCACCGCTACCCCGAATGGGACAAGTTCATCGCGTGGCGCAACAAGCTGGATCCGGCCGGGACCTTCCGCAACGCCTACCTCGATCGCGTGCTCGGCGAACCCTGACGACGCGCCTCACTGGGCGAGGGATCGGAACTCGCAGCTCATCCAGATCGAGTCGTCGGTGACGAAACCGTGACGCTGGTAGAGCGTGCGGCCTCGTTCGTTGTGCAATTCGGTCTCGAGGACAACCCTGGCGAAACCGCGCTCGCTGACGTCGGCCAGGAGGTAATCGATCAGCGCGGCGCCGTGCCCTTGGCCGCGCTCGCTGGCAAAGACTTCGTCGAGCACGGCCTCGGGCCCTCCGACCTCGATCGACCAGCCCCATGTCACGACCGCATACGAGTCGGGCTGGTCGATGATCCAGACGACGCCGTGGGTGTCGTCGGCGAGAAGGGGTGCAAACCCGGTGCGGGAGCGATTCTCGTCGAACGAATGCTGGTCGAGCGCACAGAACTCTCGGTGCATGCTGACCAGGCGATCGAGATCGGCCGGAACGGCGCGCCTGATGTGGTCGATCACGCCCCGGCATTCCGATCGGAGATGGCGCGCGCGACCGAGCCGTAGCGCTCGAACCGCTCGGCGGTGTCGAAGGCGGGGTTGTAGAGAATCAGTCGATCGACGGTGTCGGAGTACTTTGCGACGAGAGTGTCGGCGAGGCTGTCCCACGATGCTTCGGTGCAGAACACTGCGAGGTGATCGTCGGTGATCTCCGCCGCCATCGCTGCGAAGTCCCCGGCCTTCTGCTTCGAGCGGATGCGTTCGGTCGTTCCCTCGAAGCCCGCCTCGTCCCACACGAAGGCATAGTTCGGTGTCGAGCCGTAGAACGACAACGTCAGGCGGGCAGCGTCTCGACCGGCCGCGACCTCGGCGTCGTCGTCACCGACAATGGTGGTGACCGGCACGATGATGCTGATGTCGTCGGATGATCGCCCGGCCGCCTCGGCGCCGATGGCGACGTTGGGCACGACGTGGCGTGCGAGATACCCGGGCTCACCGATCGGATGGACATGGACGCCGTCTGCGACCTCGCCGGCCATGCGCAACATCCAGGGATTGACGGCGGCGACGTCGACGGCCGGGTCGGCCACGTCGATCGGGCCAGGACTCCATTGCCGATTCAGGAAATCGAGCTCGTAGAACTCCCCGTGGTGTTCGAGGGGCTCGCCCCGGAACGCGGCGAAGCAGGCCTTGACCGCTCGCACGTAGTCGCGCAGACGCGGACCGGGATGGTCGAACGCGGCACCGTAGCGACGAACGATGTGCCTGCGCACCTGCGTGCCGAGGCCGAGACGGAACGATCCGCCCGTCAGTTCCTGGAGTTCCCAGGCGACCTGAGCGGTGATCATCGGGCTGCGCGGGAATGCCACGGCGACACCTGTGGCCATATCGAGTCCCGGCGCAGCGAGTGCCGCCGCCGTGACTGCGGGAAACGCTGTGCGTCCACCCTCGGTGAAGGTCATTCCGTCGAAGCCGGCGCGCTGTGTGCGATCGGCGAATGGCCCGACATCGCGCAACGAACGAGGAGTTGTCATCACGTCGACACGCACATCGCGACCGTAATCTCGGCGTCGATGCACCC
>JBGTEH010000613.1:0-2371 GCA_041747915.1 Ilumatobacteraceae bacterium | reverse complement strand
GCGTGACCGTGCGTCCGGTGCGATCGGCGTGGCGCATTCGGCTCGTGATCCGGTCGACGAGGCGCCACAACACGACGTCGATCTCGTCGCGTGAGCGCCGTCGCCGTCCGAGGGCCTGCTGCGATCCGATCGAGCGCCGCCGTCGCCCCTCGGTGACGCGCCGCGCATCACGGTTGTGGCTGAGTGCATGGAGCTGATGGCCCATCGCGCTCCCGACGATCGCAGTCAGTGCCTGCGGAGTCATCGCCGCGACGTCGGCCACCGTGTGAATGCCGCGATCGTGGAGCTTCGTCGCGGTGATGTGTCCGACTCCCCACAGGCGCTGCACTGCGAGCGGGTGCAGGAACTCGAGTTCTCGGTCGGGCTCGACGACGAGCAGGCCGTCGGGCTTTCCGACGGCGCTCGCCACCTTGGCGAGGAACTTCGTGCGAGCAATGCCAACCGTGATGGGCAGGCCCACCTCGTCGGATACCCGACGCCTGAGTTCGGTGGCGATCTCCGTTGGCGTCCCGGCGATCCGCCACAGGCCGGCGACATCGATGAACGCTTCGTCGATCGACATCGCCTCGACGATGGGGGAGGTGTCGCGGAAGATCTCGAACACGGCCCTGCTGGCCTCGGTGTAGGCAGCAAAGTTCGGCGACACCTCGATCAGGTTCGGGCAGAGACGTCGAGCTGCAGCTCCCGACATCGCAGTGCGCACCCCGAACGCTTTGGCCTCGTAGCTGGCGGCAAGCACCACGCCTCCACCCACGATGACCGGCCTGCCGCGCAACGCTGGTTCGTCACGCTGCTCGACCGACGCGTAGAACGAGTCGAGATCGGCGTGCATGATCGTGGCAGCCGACCGCTGAGCACAAGGACACACGAACACATGTTCGCACCCGGACGCTCAACCCGCAACCTGAAACGCTGGGGTCTGACCCCAGCGTTTCAGGTTCAGCGTTGTTCTGGCGGGCGTTGGATGAACCAGTCGCCGGACGGGATCGGTGTCAGATCGAGACCGCTGCCGTATGCGTAGGCCCAGGCCTCGATACCTCGATGGGTCTGCACCCTCACGCGGTGGTACTCGCCGCCGACGATGTCCTCGACCTCGTCGAGCACCTCGATGGCGCTCTCAGCCGACACCTCCAGCAATGCAAACGTGTGCCCGTGGATCGTGCCGGACGGACCGAACCTCGCCGCTGGGTAGTCGAGGCCCGTGTCGAACAGTTCGCCCGACACCGAGTCGGCGAACCCATCGTCGACCACGAACGGTTGAAGGATCGGCCAGCGGACATCGCCGGGGCGAAGCGTCCCGTAGACGAAGACGTGCAACGTCAACACTCAGGTCAGCACTCAGGTCGCCGAACGGCGTCGACCCCGAGCGCCCCAGAGCGTGCCGATGAGCATCAACGCAACGCTCGCGAGCAGGATCGACGTCGCGAGAACGTTCACTTCGGGCGGGAACTTCACCCGGAATGCACCGTTGATGTACAGCGGGAAGGTCACGAGTGAGCCGGCGTTGAACAGCGTGATGATGAAGTCGTCGAGCGACAACGCAAACGACAGCAAGGCCGCAGCGAGGATGCCGGGCAGTATCAGGGGGAACGTGACCTTCCAGAACGTGCGCAACGGCGATGCCCCGAGATCCTGGGCGGCCTGCTCGAGCGTCCAGTCGAATCCGCGCACGCGGGCACGAACCGTCAATGCGACGAAACTCACCTGGAACATGATGTGGGCGATCACGACCGTGGTGAAGCCGCGTGTGATGTCCCAATCGAGGAAGAGGGTGGCGAGCGACGAACCCAGAACGATCTCGGGTGTCGTGAGTGGCAACACGAGGAAGAAGTTGAGCCCGCCGCTGCCCCGGAACCGGTAGCGGGCGAGAGCGATGGCGATCAGCGAGCCGAGGATCGTGGCGATGACCGTGGAGATCGCGGCAATCTTCAGGCTCTCGACGAAGGCATTGGTGAGAGCCTCGTCACCGAACGGGTCCTTCCAATTCTCGAGGGTGAACTGCTGCCAGGTGACGTTGTAGTTGCCGCTCGGCTGGTTGAACGAGAAGGCGACGATCCAGATGATCGGCACGAACAGGTACAGCAGCGCGAGCCCCGCGTAGGCGTTCAACGCGAATCGAGCGACTCGGCCGCCGCGCGACGACGGCCCGCTCACGCGACGCTCCTCATGCCGGATTCCTCATGCCGGATTCCTCATGCCGGATTCCTCATGCCGGATTCCTCATGCAAGGTCCTCGGTGCCGAAGAATCGGCTGTACACGATCACGAACGCGGTGATGATGAACATCAACACGAACGACATCGCTGACGCGAGCGGCACGTTGTTCTGCACCAGGAACTGATCCTGGATCGAGTTGCCGATCATCGTCGTG
>JBGTEH010000612.1:0-1576 GCA_041747915.1 Ilumatobacteraceae bacterium | reverse complement strand
ACGCCCGGGCGAGCGGCGCGCAGCCCTCGGTCTGAACGGCATGAAGGCGTGTGGTCGGTGAGGTGTCGGCGAGCCCCGCGCCGAGGCAGGCCGCGAACGCTCCCCCACCGACCTGCACCATCACGCGATCGAGAATCACCTCGGCGTGCTCGGCGATCTCCCAGCCGATGGTTCGGCCGCCGTCGAGTGCCAGCGCGTTCTCCGGGCCCTGCACGGTGAACGGGATCGCGCCGGCTGCCACGGCGTGACGGAACCCGAGCATCGCCGGGTCGCCGGGCGGGTCACCCGCACGTCGTTCGCAGCGGTGGACCGACGCGCCCAGGCGATCGAGTTCCGATCCGAACGCGTTGCTCATCCACTTCGGGACATACACGTCGATCGGCCAGTCGACAGCCGCCGCGAGGGTGGACGCGGCCAGTGCCGCATTGCCGCACGATGCGATCGCCAGCGGCGGCCGGTCGGCGAGATGTCCGACGCGTTCGGCAGCGAGCAGGTGCAACAGGATCGTCACGAGGTGCCGGCCCTTCTGGCTGCCGGCCACACCACCGGTCTCGTCCTTGACCCACAGGCCACCGTCGTGGTCGAAGCCCAACGCGTCGGAGAGTTCGTCGGATCGGGCGAACGGGGTGCGGTCGAATCCGACCGCGGCGACCTGACGGACTGCGGCCTGGGTCGACTCGACGAGTTCGATCCGTGAGGCGCGATCGATGCCGTTCGCCTCGGCGTACGCGGCCCACGCCAGATCGCGGTCGTGTGTGATCAACGACGGTGTCGCCGGACGGCGACCCTCCGAAGCATCAGCGAGGGAGCCGCCGTTCACGATCGTGAGGACGTGGTGACGGTCGTCTGCGGTCGAGTTCGGGCAGCGCCACGGGAACGGCGCGGCGATGTCGACGCGCCCCTCGCAGACGGCGCAACGCCACCCGATCACGCGCATCGGATCGCTCGGCACGGTCAGGCGGTGACTCGGGCGTTGAAGTCGTCGATCATGTCGTCCCATACGTCGACGTACCGGCGCAAGTCCTTCCAGAAGCTCTGATCACGGCGCGCCTCGAACAACTCGAACGGCGTGCCCTGCTGCTCGACCCAGGTGTAGTAGCCGAGGTTGAAAATGCGCCGGCGGTCGGCTTCGGTGCACTCGATCATGTTGTCGACGCCGGTCGAGCCGAGGTGCTCGCCGAACACCACGGCGGCGTCGGTGGTCGCGAACTCGTTGCCGTAGCGGGTGGCGAGCAGTTTGGCCCGTTCGCTCGGGTACAGCGCGGCGCCGTCGGTGGCGACGGTGATGATCGCGTCGTCGGCGCCGAGGTCGAGGAGCTTGGCCGTCTTGATGGCGGCGAGCACGTTGCAGATGGCGGAGAAGCCGAAGTGCTCCAGCGCCTCGACGATCTCGGCCGGCACCCCCTTGGATTGCACGAGGTACCGGCGTCCGGCGTCGGTGTTGAAGAGCACGTCGAGTTCGTCGGTCGAGGTGTCGGAGATCGCCACCACGACGTCGGTGTTCATCACGTTGTGGATGATCGGGATGTGCTTGTCGCCGATGCCCTGGATGTTGTGCTCGCCGAATCCGTTCTCG
>JBGTEH010000611.1:0-3269 GCA_041747915.1 Ilumatobacteraceae bacterium | reverse complement strand
ATGCGACCCCAGCGCGCCGCTCGGGCCGACGACACGCCGCGTGTGCCCCCGCGATACCGCGTCGCAGCGACGACCGATCGCGCCTGGTCGGCCGTCTCCACCATCGGCACGACGATCGTTCGAGCACCGAGGTCGAGCGCACGCTTGATCACCGCGGTGTCGCCGGTGACCACCCGGACCGCCGGCTCGACCGGATATGCGCTGACGGCCTGGAGCTGCGCGAGGACGGTACGCGAGTCGTTGACCCCGTGCTCGTCGTCGATCACGAGCAGGTCGAACCCGGCGCCCGCGCAGATCTCCGCAGCGACCGGATCCGCCAGGGCGAGGAACATTCCCCACGCCACCGCCCCGTGACTGTCGGCGAGGCGGCGTTTGAACTCGTTGGGTCCGAGTATCACTCGCTCGTGCCTTCGGCGGGCCGACTCGGCGGCTGTTGCCCGGTCTGGCGGAAGAACGTCAGCGAGTCCCACGTGTCGATGCGCCGCATGATCAGGCCGTTGCTGACCTCGAACCACATCACACCGGGGATGTCGATCCGGTGGCTGTCGACGTCGGCTCCGAATCGATACAGCACTGCCACACGGTGGACAGGCTCGGCGCCGTCGGCATCGCCGCCACCGGCAGCGGCCTCCATGCCGTCGATGCCACCCCCGCCGGCGACAGCGTCGACGACGGTGTAGGACCGATTGGGGAACGACGCCATGAACCCCGACAACCGCTGGCGGTACGTCTCGCGCCCCGTGCATCCGCTTCCGAGTTCGCTCTGGTGTTCGTTGACGAACGCCTCGGTCACATGGCAGGCGACCTCGTCGGGATCGTCACCACCGAGCGCAGCAAGATACGAACGGGCGACCTCGACCGCTGGCGTCATCGCCCTCCCCACACCTCGCGCACCTTCTCGTACACGCCCTGGTCGTACGAAAACTCGACGAGGTTGCCGTCAGGGTCGTTGAGCATGCAGATGTACCCGATCGGGTCGGGCATCATCCGGGCGGGAAAGGCAAGGCACCCGGCTTGCTCGCCGCGCGCGGCCAGATCGTCGACGGCGGATTGCGTCGGCAGCTCGATCCCGAAGTGATTGAAGGGCGCGAGTTTGGCGATTGGGGAGGGAGCGAACGGATCCTTGTCGGGGAAGAACTGCGCCAGAACCAGCACGAAGGGATGGTCGCCGTTGTCGGAATGGCCGAGCCACGCGCCGTAGCCGTCGTCGTCCTCGCGTCGATCGAGCAGCTCCAGCGGGGTGTAGTCGGTGTACCACGCAATCGACGCGTCCATGTCGGACACGCGCAGTGCGATGTGGGTCCAGCGCGCGGATGTCGGCCGCTCGGCGTGGGTCGCCTCACTCATGGGTGAAACCTTCCGGGATGCTGGGAGATTCCCCACCCTTGACCCACAGCACGAAGGTATTGCCCCACGGGTCGATGAACGCGGCATTGAAACCGTTGAACTCGGCCCAGAAGTGATCCCGCCACAACTCGGTGGCACCCCGCGATACGGCCTCGTCGAGGATTCGCTCGATCGAATCGTCGTCACTGACGAGGATCCACACCCGCGGCGAATGGCCGGTCGCGGACACGGAGCGGGGCTCGACGCCGGCTGGCTCGGGGTGGGGCCGGGCGTTGGCCGCGTTGAAGATGCCCATGTGCAAGTTGCCCGTCGGGCCCTGGCTGCCGTCGTCGATCTGGAAGTTCTGGCCTGGAACGATGCGGTGGAACACGTTCTCCGGTCGCGGTTCCACCTCCCAACCGAACACGGCCGAATAGAACTCGCCCGACGCAGCGGGATCGGATGAGGGAAAGTCGACGAAGATCAACGTGTTCGGATACGGCATGGATGCACCGTAGCAAAGGTCCAATGGTCTGACCATAGGACCTGCCCCATCCATGCCTCGGCGGGGCGGGAGTGACCGACGTCATCGATCGTGGAGGTCGATCGCACTCCGGCGCGCACGGCAGCGATAGAGTCCGGCGATCGGTCGATGGTCTGACGATCTGGCCGTTTCGGATGAAGGAAGCCCCAGATGCCCGACACCACCGACGTGCAGACCGACCGATCCGACGCATTGGCGTTCGCACCGGTCACACGCGAGACGCTGAGCGCACAGATCCGAGACCAGTTGCTCGAGCGGATCCTCAGCGGTGCACTCGAGCCCGGCGTGCGCGTGCCATCCGAGCGCGACCTGTCCGAGCAGTTCAAGGTGGCGCGTACATCGGTGCGCGAGGCGATGCAGGGTCTGCTGTCGCTCGGCGTAATCGAGCGGCGCGGCAATCGATCGTTCGTCGTCGAGCGACTCCCCGACGTGAACTTCGACGCACTCGACGAGCGCAAGGAGTTCGTTCGCCAGTTGTTCGAGACGCGTCGGCTCTTGGAGCTCCCGATCATCGAACTCGCCGCCGAGCGAGCCACCGACGATCAACGGCGCGAAATCAGCCGACTTGCCGACCAGTTCCACGACGGCATGGCGCTGGGTGACTTCCGCGAACTCGACCATCAGTTCCACGCCGCCATCAGCCGGGCGTGCGCCAACCCCTTGTTGGTCGAAGTGTACGGAAAGGTGCTGTCGCGCCTGTTCCGTTCGGAAGGAATCGAGTCATTGCTCTCCGACGACGCCAACCGTGGTGAGGTCGATCGGATCGTGGGCGACGCTGCGTCACAGCACGGTCGCCTGGCGCGAGCGGTGGCGGCGGGAGATGCCCCTGCGGCAGTGGCGGAGGGCATCGAACACCTCGCCGCCGTCGAGCGTGGGTTGATCGACCGCCTGGTCTGAGCCCCAGAGCAAGTTTTTCTGGCATCCATCCGTCGCGTGAATTATGGTCTGACCATCAGACCGAATTCGATGACCCGACGGCATGCGAGGATGACCAACCGATGATGGATGCAACGACGGTGACGCGATGATCACCGGCCTGAACCATGCGGTGCTGTACGTGCGCGATGCGCGCCGTCAGCAGCAGTTCTTCGGCGAGGTGCTCGACTTCGAGACGGTGATCGCCGACCCGGACGGCGCATTCGTGTTCATGAGGGCTCCGGGCTCGGTGAATCACCACGACCTCGCGTGTTTCACGATCGGTGTGGCCGCTGGCGATTCCACGGCGGGTCGCCAGCAGGTCGGTCTCTACCACCTGGCGTGGGAGGTCCCCACCCTCGACGACCTCGAGGCGCACCGCCGCCGACTCGCCGCAGCCGGAGCGCTTCACGGGTCGTCGGATCACGGCGTGAACAAGAGTCTGTACGCCAAGGACCCCGACGGCATCGAGTTCGAGGTCATG
>JBGTEH010000610.1:0-4596 GCA_041747915.1 Ilumatobacteraceae bacterium | reverse complement strand
CCGTACATCACGGCGATCTCGTCGGTGTGCCCGGCGACGACCCCGAGGTCGTGGGTGACGAGGATGACCGACATGTTGCGGTCTCGGCGTTGCTCGCCGATCAGCTCGAGGATCTGGGCCTGAACCGTGACGTCGAGGGCGGTCGTGGGCTCGTCGGCGAACAGCAGCGTCGGACCGCACGCGAGCGCGATCGCGATCATCACCCGCTGGCGCATCCCGCCGGACAGCTCGTGCGGGAACTGGTCGAGCCGCTTCTCCGGCTCGGGGATGCGGACATCGCGCAGGAGTGTCAGCGCGGTCTCGCGAGCGTTCTGCTTGTCCATCCCGAGGTGGATGCCAAGCGGCTCCATGATCTGTTTGCCGACCTTCATCAACGGGTTGAGCGAGACCATCGGGTTCTGGAAGACCATCGACATCTCGCGACCCCAGAGGTGGCGCATCTGCTTGGGGTTCAGCCCGAGTGTCTCCTGCCCGGCGAACTTGATCGACCCGTCGAGCACTGCGGTCGACGGCAGCAGGCCCATGATCGTGCGGCTCAGCACGGTCTTGCCCGAGCCGGACTCGCCCACCACGCCGAGCGACTTGCCGCGGTCGAGCGAGAACGTCACCCCGTCGACGGCCCTGACGAGTCCGCGCTCGGTGCGGAAATGCGTTTTCAGGTCGGTGACCTCGAGCAGCGTCCCCTCGGCGACGCGCCCGGCGGCCTGGATCGGCAGGTTCACAGGCTGATCTCCCTGACGTCGAAGTGGGCACGCAGCTTGTCACCCGCGTAGTTCAGCGCCAACACAGTGAGGAAGAGCATCAGGATCGGCGAGAAGGCGACCCATGGCGCACTCTCGAGATCGCGGCTGCCCGAGCCGTCGAGGATCAGTTTGCCCCACGTCGATCCGCGCTCGACCGAGAGACCGAGGAAGGCGAGACCCCCCTCGGCAACGATCGCGACTGCCATGCCCAAGAGCGCCAGCGCACCCATCGGGATGACGACGTTGGGGAGGAGTTCTCGCACGATGATGCGCGGATGGCGCGCGCCGAGCGTTCGCGCGGCCAGGACGAACTCGCGATCTGCGTACTGCATCGTCGTCGCTCGCGCCAGACGACCAACGGGTGCCACCGCCAAGAAGCCGAGCGTCATGGAGATCGTGAACAGCCCACGATCGAGCAGTGACGTGATGAGAATTGCGAGGACCAGGGCGGGGAACGACAGCAGTGTCACGAACACGAATGAGATGATGCGATCGAACCACCCGCGAAAGTAACCAGCCAAGGTGCCGAGTGAGCCGCCCACGATCATGCCGAACGCGATGGCCACGAACCCGACGACGAGGGACACGCGGGCGCCGTAGATCGTGCGCGAGAACATGTCGCGAGCGAGAGAGTCCGATCCGAACCAGAACTCACCAGAGGGGGAGTACGGCGGAGCCCCCTGGTCGGCCAGCACCTTCGTCGCATCGGGGTCGCTGATGGGCAGCCACGGCGCACAAATGGCAGCGAGCGATATGACCACCACCCAGGCGACGCAGAGCCAGAACGCCCACCCCAAGGTTCGCGACACGAGGTCAGCCTCGTCCGGCGAACTTTCACCAGGCGTGCCGGCCTGCCCAACGGTGATGTCCATCTCGCTCATCTTCGGACCCTCGGGTCGATCATGCCGTAGATCACGTCGATCAGCACGTTGACGAGCACGAACGCCACCGCAACGATCATGACGATCGCCAACACGACCGGGAAGTCCTCACGGACGACCGCCTCGACGATCGCAGTCCCGAGCCCAGGGACACGGAAGATGTTCTCCACGATGAGCGATCCCCCGATCAGTGCGCCTGTGTTGATGCCGAACACCGTGACGAACGAGAACAGCGACGGTCGCAGAGCATGCCGGAAGAGCACCGCCCGCCGCGAGACCCCCTTGCTCCGCGCCATCAGGATGAAGTCCTCCTGCAAGGTGGTGATCAGATCAGTGCGGAGCAGGCGTTGGTACACCGCCGCGGCGGGCAGCGCGATGGTGAGAGCCGGCAGGAACATCTGCCACAGACGCATGAGGAAGGGATCACGGGCGTTGAACGTCTGGGGGAACCACCCCAGCTTGATGGCAAAGACGTACTTCAAGATGACGCCGAGCGCGAAGTTCGGTAGGGCGATGATCAGGAACGTGGTCAATGTCGAGGCCCGGTCGATCGCAGTGTTCGCCTTGGCTGCGGACCACAGCGACCAGGGAATGGCGATCAGGGTGGCCATCAACTGCGCCAAGACGAGCAGTGTGGCCGACCGCGGCAACCGCTCTTTGATCAGATTCGAGACCGGTGGCTGCCCATCGCTCGAGAATTGAACCCCGAAGTCGCCGGTGACGAAATCGCCGAGCCAGAGCGCGTATCGCACCGGCAGCGGATCGTCGAGATGATACTCCGCCTCGGCAGCCTCGATCAGCTCGAGCGTCTGCGGATTCTCGCGATCCCCGGCCGCCGGCCCGAGGATGTTGAAGAGCGGGTCGCCCAACACGTTCATCGCACCAAACGTGATTGCACTCACTGCGAGCAGGAGGAGCACAGCCATACCGGCGCGCTGGAGCCAGTAGTTCATGTCGACTTCGCGACTCGTGTCACGACCGAACGCTCAGCTCAATCCATCCACACGGAGCCGAACCGAGTGACACCGTTCGATGAGCAAGCCAGCAGTACGCCATCTGGCGACTCATTGTCGCAGACCCCGTGGACGTCGGAGTCGAAGGCGTTGTCCCACAACGTGTGGTAGAAGAAAATGTAGGTGGCGGCCTCGTTGATCCTCGCCTCGGCCTGCTGGTAGAGATCGGCGCGTTCGGCGGGGTCGGTGGTCGCCTGGGCGGCGAGGAGCAGCGCGTCGCGCTCCTCGTCGCAGTATCGGGGCCAGTTGATCGAGATGCCGCCGATGTTGCGGCACATCAGCCAATGGTTGTCGTCGGAAGGATCGGCGGCTCCGAATTGACGCCACGTGTTGACGTTGTATTGGCCGAAAGCCGTCTGGCTGACGTGCTCGTCCTGGAGGAGCTCGTTCGGGATCACGTTGAACGCGACGCTCCAGCCCGTCGTCGCCAACTCAGCGATGCGGGTCTGTTCGACCGATGGCCCCGACCACTGGAACTCGATGTTGATCTTGCCGTCGGTACAGGTCGGCGTCCCCGTCACGGGGTTTTCTTCCGAACCCCGCTCCGCGCAGTACTCGGCGGCCAGGTCAGCGGCTTCGTCGGGTCGATCCGCGGCCTGCTTGACATCCGGGTTGTAATACGGACTCTCCGGGATGAACCGCTGGTCAGCCGCACGGTTGACGCCGAGTCCGATCAGCGCGAGGTAGGCGTCCCGTGGTGTGGCGAGGGTGAGCGCTTGGCGGGCGCGCAGGTCGTCGAACGGCGGCGCAGCCGTGTTCATCATCGCGAACGATTCCTCAGACGCGTCGTTGAGGACGTTCTGGAACCGTTCGTCGTCGCGCAACTCGAGGATTGCCGCCTGCGAGGTCGTGTGGAGCGCGTCGAGGTCGTCGCCGACCAACAGATCGACGCGGGTGGCGGAGTCGGGAACGGGGAAGAACTCGACAGCATCCAGGTAGACGTCACCCGCCCACCACGATTCGTTCCGAACGAAGCGGGTGACGGAGTCTTCGCTGCGGCCGTCGAAGACGAACGGGCCGGTGCCCACAGGTGCCTGGCTGAGCGTTCCATCGTCCACGACTGCCGCCAGCCAGGCCGGCGACGCGAGCATGCCGAGCTGGTCAGTGAGTCGTGCGGGGAAGTACGCGTTGGGTTCCGACAGATTGTAGGTGACCGTGAGATCGTCGACTTTCTCGATGGCTCCGTCCTCAGGAAAGAACGGCTTCACCGCCAAGCCGACGAGCGGATGGGTGCGCTGGGCCTCGAAGTTGACGATGACGGCGTCGGCATTGGCAGGCGTTCCGTCGTGGAAGGTGATGCCCTCGCGTAGTTTCATCGTCCACGACGTGAAGTCGTCGCTCGGGGTGAACGATTCGGCGAGAAAGGGCGTGTAACCGTCGTCGGTGTCGGCGGCCAGCGTGTCGAACACGGCGTTGCCCATGAGGACGCCCGACGGGGCGAGCGCGGATGACGTCGGGTTCAGTCCGTCGACTTCCGCGTCCATGCCGTACCGCAGCGTCCCGCCCGCGACGGGTTCGGCATCCTCCTCGGGTGGCAGCGTCTCGACGACCGGCGTGCCATCGGCCGTGTCGTCATCAGATGCGGGCTCACCCGAAGGTTCGCTTTCGCCGTCGCTTTCGCTTTCGCTTTCGCCGTCGTCCGAGTCGGGCTCATCCGTTGATTGCCCGTCGTCGGTCGGCTCGGTCCCGGCGTCATCCTGCGTCGGAGCGTCATCCTGTTCGACGGCATCGTCATCGTCATCGCCACCGCAGGCCACGATCGCGAGACCGCTGACCGTGAGCAAAGCGAGGCCTCGGCGCCACCGATTCGTCGATCGTGCAGATGCTGTCATTGGTGTTTTCCCCCTGGAGGTCGCGGCACAGGTCGCCGTGAGGTGTGACCGACGTTACATCACGACTTGCTACTGATCCGTGTCAGCCCGCCGAACACGTTGTGTCAGACACATCGTGTCGAGTTGC
>JBGTEH010000609.1:0-2405 GCA_041747915.1 Ilumatobacteraceae bacterium | reverse complement strand
TGACCCGTGATCTTGGCGATCGGCTTCAACGAGTCGATCGGTCGACCGTCGCTCGGTTCCGACCCGATGGCGGAGACCCACCCGCCGATGCGTCGACCGTTCAGTTGGACCCGCACCATCGTGCCGACGCTGACTCGCGCCTCCAGATCGGCAGGGATCAGATAGTCGAACTGCTTGTCGAGCCCCGTGACATCGGGAACGATCGTGGCGACCCGGTCGGTCACCGGCGTCGTCGACTCAGACGCCCAGGGCGGACTTGAGGTCGTCGAGACGGTTCAGCTCTTCCCACGGGAAGCCGGCGCGACCGAAGTGGCCGTAGGCCGCCGAACGCTTGTAGATCGGGCGCTTGAGGTCGAGGTCGCGCACGATGGCTCCTGGGCGCAGGTCGAATGTCGAGCGCACCGCTTGTTCGATCGTGGCCGGGTCGACCCGCGACGTTCCGAATGTCTCGACGAGGATGCTCACCGGATGTGCCATGCCGATTGCGTAGGCGAGCTGCACTTCGCAGCGGTCAGCCGCGCCGGACGCCACGACGTGCTTGGCGACCCACCGACCGGCGTAGGCGCCCGAACGATCGACCTTGCTGGGATCCTTGCCGGAGAACGCGCCACCGCCGTGGCGGCCCATGCCACCGTAGGTGTCGACGATGATCTTGCGACCGGTGAGCCCAGCGTCGGCGTAGGGGCCGCCCCGCACGAAGTGGCCCGTCGGGTTGACGTAGATCTCGTAGTCGTCGTCGGCGAACTGCTCGGGAATCGTCGGCCGGATCACTTGGTCGATGAGGTCAGGACGGATGACCGAGTCGCGATCGACGCCCTCTTGGTGCTGGGTGCTGATGAGGACCGCCTTGAGAGCGACCGGCACGCCGTCGTTGTATTCGTAGGTGACCTGGGTCTTGCCATCGGGGCGCAGGTACGGAACCTGTCCGGACTTGCGAACCTCGGCAAGGCGCTCGGCGAGGCGATGTGCCGTCCAGATCGGCAGCGGCATCAGGTCGTCAGTCTCGTTGCAGGCGTAGCCGAACATCATTCCCTGGTCGCCGGCACCCTGCAGGTTGAGGATGTCTTCGCCCGAATGGCCCGATCGCACCTCTTCGCTGGCGTCGACGCCTTGGGCGATGTCGGGGCTCTGCTCGTCGATCGACACGATGACACCGCAGGTGTTGCCATCGAATCCGTACAGCGCGTTGTCGTATCCGATGCCGTTGATCGTTTCGCGAGCGATCTTCGGAATGTCGACGTACGCCGAGGTGGTGATCTCGCCGGCGATGACGCACAGGCCGGTGGTCAGCAACGTTTCGCAGGCCACCCGGCCGTCGGGATCCTCCGCAAGGATGGCGTCGAGCACCGAGTCGGAGACCTGGTCGGCCATCTTGTCCGGGTGGCCTTCGGTGACGCTTTCGGAGGTGAACGTGTACGTGCTCATGCAGGATCCTGTCGATGTCGGGAGCGAATGGAGACGGTGTCGATGATGTCGACGACGGTGTCGATGACGGCCCGAGCGACATCTCGCTTCGATGCGAGGTCGATCTCGACAGCCTCCGCGTCGGGCCGCAGCAGCGTAACCGCGTTTGTGTCGTGTGCGAAGCCAACCTGAGGCGCGCCGACGTCGTTCGCCACGATGAGATCGAGGTGTTTGGACCGCATCTTGTCGGTGGCGTTGGCGAGCAGGTCGTCGGTCTCGGCGGCGAAACCAACGAGGACCTGGCCGGCGCGTTTGCTGCGACCAAGGCCCGCCAAGATGTCGGGCGTCGGCTCGAGCACGATCTCGGGAACGCCGTCGCGCTTCTTCAGTTTGCCGTCGGCAGCCGCCTTGGGGCGAAAGTCGGCAACGGCGGCACTCATCACGATCACATCGTGGTCGACGGCTGCCGCGACCATCGCCTTCTCCATCTGCTCGGCCGTCTCGACCGCGACCACGTGCACGCCGAACGGCGCCGGCAGCGAGGCCGTGGACACGAGCGTGACCTTGGCGCCGCGACTCGCGGCTTCCGCAGCTACCGCATAGCCCTGCTTGCCGGAGCTGCGGTTTGCGATCACTCTGACGGCGTCGATCGGTTCGCGGGTGCCGCCGGCAGAAACCACCACCGACACGCCGTCGAGGTCGCGGGGCCCGAGCACGCGCTCGATGACCGCCACGATCGAGGCCGGGTCGGCGAGGCGCCCGGTGCCAACATCACCTCCGGCCAGACGACCGGATTCGGGCTCGACGATGTGAACGCCGCGTTCACGCAGCACCGCCACGTTCTCGACGACGCTGGGGTGTTCCCACATCTCGGTGTGCATCGCCGGGCACACGACCACCGGCGCTCGTGTGGCGATCAACGTGTTCGTCAGGAGATCGGTCGACAGGCCCATGCGATAGGCGGCGATCAAGCGGGCCGTGGCGGGAGCGACCACGACGAG
>JBGTEH010000608.1:0-3293 GCA_041747915.1 Ilumatobacteraceae bacterium | reverse complement strand
GGTGATGCTCGGCGTGCTCAAGCAGCGCTGGATCGACACCGAGCGCCGCCCGCTCACGGTGGTGTCCGACCGGCGCCGACTGATCAGCGACGCGATCGACGCCGGCGATCGTCGGCATCTGTCGGCCCTCGTCGGCGAGATCGATTGGGCATCGGCCCGCGGAATCGACGCCGACGCCTACGCGTCCGTGGCCCGACGCACGCAGCGACGACCGGCACCCGGAATCGAGTCGTGCGCGGCGGCGTACACCGCCTTCCAGACACTCAAGCGCCGGCGGGGCGTCATCGACTTCGACGACGTACTCGCGCACACGATTCGCGACCTGCGACGCGACGAACAGTTCGCTGACACTCTCCGGTGGCGATACCGCCATCTGCTGGTCGACGAGGCCCAAGACCTCAACCCGTTGCAGCATGCCCTCGTCGATCTTCTGCGCGCCGGGCGCAACGATCTGTTCCTCGTGGGCGACCCGTCGCAGGCGGTGTACGGCTTCAACGGTGCCGACCCGACACTGCTGGTGGATGTCGAACGCCGCTTCCCCGGCGTCGAGATCATCCGGCTGCCCGTGAATCACCGCAGCACGCCACAGATCGTCGCCGCAGGCGTGCACGTGTTGACCACGAGCGACCAACCGAGCCCGCTCGTGTCCGACCGCGCCGACGGCCCCGGCGTGGAGCAGATCGTCGGCGCCGACGAAACCGACGAGGCGCGGCGCATCACACAGTTCATCGTGCGCTGTGATCCCAACCTCGTGCGCACCGGCGAGATCGCCGTGCTGGCCCGAACCAACGCGCAGCTGCCCGGGATCGGCGACGCACTTCGACACGCCGGAATCGCGGTACGCCGCTCCGCGACCGCGACAGGTTCACCCCTGCAGGTCGCAGTTCGGCAGGCGGCCCAACTCGGCTCGGCGTCACGTTTGCGAGGATGGGCTCACGACGTGCTCGAACCTCGCTATCAGCCGTCGCCTGAGACCTCCGATCGCAGCAACGACACCCCGGATCCCGAACGTCGCGTGGCAGGCGCCGCGCTGGAGTTCCTCCGCGATCAGCCGCTGGGCGACGGTGCCGCATTCCGTGCATGGGTGGCGATCACCAATCCGTTCGAGGACGCGACCACCGACGGCGTCGACCTCCTCACGTTCCACGCCGCGAAAGGTCGCGAGTGGAACACGGTGATGGTGACCGGCGTGGAGAGCAGCCTTGTTCCCCACAAGTCGGCGAGCACCACCGACGCACGAGCCGAGGAGGCGCGCCTGCTGTACGTGGCGTTCACCCGGGCCACCGACCGACTCGTGATCACGAGAGCCTCTCGCCGAGGCGGATACACGCGCACGGCGAGCCCCCTCGTCACCGACATCGATCTGAGCGACACGCCGCCGGCGCCCCCACCACGCCGAGTGCGCGCCCACGTCGATCCGCTCGTCGCCGCAGTGCGCGAGTGGCGAGCCGATGCCGCACGGCGAGCGGGAATCCTCCCGTCGCAACTCTGCAGCGATCGCGATCTCGACGCGATCGTTCGCACGAGACCGGCGAGCGCCGACGAACTCGCCGAGGCGACCACGTTCGGCGCGATGACGGCCGAACGGCTCGCGCCGCAGATCCTCGCGGTCGTGCAATCGGTCGACGATCGGTCGGCGATCAGCCGTTGATCAGTCGGCGAGGTCGACGATGACCGGTGCGTGATCGCTCGGCTGCTTGCCCTTGCGGGCATTGCGATCGACCACACACCACGACGCACGATCGGCCACCGACGACGAGCACATCAACAGGTCGATCCGCATTCCGCGACCCTGGTGGAAGTCGCCGGCCCGATAGTCCCACCACGAGTAGACGCGATCTTCCGCATGCTCCCGGCGGAACACGTCGACGAGACCCCATCGCTCGAGAGCTGTCAGCCGATCACGCTCGGGCTGGCTGACGTGTGTGGCACCGACGAGCTTGGCGGGATCGTGCACGTCGCGGTCGGCGGGAGCGATGTTGAAGTCGCCACCCACGATCACGTCGTTGCCCGGGTCGGTGTCGGCGTCGAGATGTGCCACGAGCCGGTCGAGCCACGACAGCTTGTACGCGTAGTGGTCGTCGTCGAGCGACCGGCCGTTGGGGACGTACACACTGCTCACACGTACCCCGCCGCAGGTGGCGGTGATGATGCGGGCGTCGGGGTCGGGTTGCACGTCGCCGGCGAAGTTCGTCACGACGTCGTCGATGCCGACCTTCGACAAGATGGCGACACCGTTCCACTGGCCCTGGCCGTAGTGGGCGCTCGAGTAGCCGAGTGCCTGGAACGAGAGCGCGGGGAACGCATCGTCGGCGAGCTTGGTCTCCTGCAGCAGGAGTACGTCGGGTTGCACCTCGGCCAACCACTCCTCGACGCGTTCCTGGCGAGCCCGCAACGAGTTGATGTTCCAGGTGACGATGCGCACGTCAGCGCCCGTTCGTGGTCGTGCCGGCCGGCGACGTACTCGCCGTGGACTTCTTGGCTGCCGCCTTGGTGGCGGACGCTTTTCTTGCCGGCGCCGGCTTCGCTGAAGCCTTCTTCGCTGGAGCCTTTCTCGTTGGAGCTTTCTTCGGTGTCGGCGTCGCCGTCTGCTGGCCCCGAGCCGCCGTGGCGGGTACCCGCGTCGCGGCGACGGGCCGCTTGGCGGGCGCCCTCTTTGCGGGCGCTTTCTTCGCGGGGGCCTTCTTCGCAGGTGTCTGCTTGGCCGACGTGTTCGCCGCCGACGCCTTGTTCGATGTTTGCTTGCTCGATGCTTGCTTGGTGGCTGCCGGCTTCTTCGCCGCGACCTTCTTCGCCGCGACCTTCTTCGCCGCGACCTTCTTGGCCGGGGCCTTCTTGGCCGGGGCCTTCGTGGGCCGTGCTTGATTGGTCGCTTCCCTCGTCGCGGGCGTCTTGGCGGCGACCTTCTTCGTCACAGCCCTCTTCGCTGGCACCTTCCTGGGCGCCCCGGCCGGAGTCGGCTCGTCGGACTCGGCCGCCTCGGCTTCCTGGCTCGCACGAGCGGCGGCGATCGCCGCGCTGGCCATGTCAGGCACGGCACAGTCGATGCTGCGACGCAGCGGGGCGAAGCTGACCACGACTACGGTGACCGACTCGCCGAGCTTCATCACCTTGCGGGCGCTGGTGGGCGCCGGATCGGCCATCAGTCGCAGCGGCACGTACCCGCGCACGCCGTTCTCGCCGACCGAGATGTACGCACCGTGCGACGAGTACGACTCGACGGTGCCGTTGACGCTCGTGCCCACCGGATGATGCTCGACGAACTCGAGAAATGGCATCACGTCGTTGACGAC
>JBGTEH010000607.1:0-5278 GCA_041747915.1 Ilumatobacteraceae bacterium | reverse complement strand
GGCGCCCGCGTCGCCGAGGCCGGACGCACGTACGCCGGCGACGTCGCCCTCGACCACCCCGGCGTGTCTCCGCTGTATGCCGACCTGTCCGGCTTGCCGCCGATGCTGATCCAGACCGGCACCGACGAGGTGCTGCTGTCGGATTCGACGCGGCTCGCCGAGCGGGCCCGCGAGGCCGGCGTCGACGTCACCCTCGATCTCGCCGAGGGGATGTGGCACGTGTATCAGCTGTTCGCCCGCGTGGTGCCCGAGGCCGACGACGCCCTCGTACGCGCTGCGGTCTTCATGCGTTCGCGCACGCCCTCCCTGCTGACGGTTTGAGGCTGACGGTGTGAGGCTGACGGTGTGAGGCCGGCGGTGTGAGGCTCGCTGTGAGCATCTGACGAACCAGCCGGTCTCAGCCGACCTCGTGGTCCCCCGGGTTCGTCAGTTCGTCCGCCACGAGTGAAGCGACCCGGCGCAGCGCATCGAGTTGCTCGTCGTCGAGGTGACGCGGCCGGTAGTCGGCGACACACAGCGTGCCGACACGGCTCCCGTCGGCGAGCGTCAACGGCATGCCGGCGTAGAACCGGACGTGTGGATCGCCCAGCACGAACGGGTTGTCTGCGAAGCGTGCGTCGGTGTGGGTGTCGGGCACTTCGAGCACGTCGGGTTGCAGGATTGCGTGCGCACACAGCGACATGTCACGAGGGGTTTCGGAGACTGCGATCCCGTGCGCGGACTTGAACCACTGCCGGTCGGAGTCGACGAGGGTGACGAGCGCGACCGGGACGTCGAGTTCGACGCTGATCTGCTCGGTGTGCCGGTCGAAGCGCTCCTCGGGTTCGGTGTCGAGGATCTTCAGTGCGTGGAGCGACGCAATTCGCTGCGCCTCGTCGACCGGGACTGCGGCAATCTGCCAACGGGCGGCGCGGCGCAGCAACCACGAGCGCAGTTTCGTGCGGATGTAGAACTCGCTCGCGGGCCACGCAAGCCACTCGGTGATTCGCGTCTCCTCCGCGTCGGGACGCCAACGGGCGCTGAGATCGCCCACAGCGACGATCGGCAGCTCCACTCCGTACGGGGCGGGCAGCCCGCGTATCGCAGACACCAGGTCGAAGCCCCCGTCGTCGTCGACCGCTTCGACCAGCACGATGCCCGGTCGTGCGTCGCTCACCTCCTCGAAGGCACGACGAAGGTCGTCACAGATGGTCACGTCGAGTTGCTCGGCTCGCGCGGCCGCCTCGATCGCTTCGGCGATGTTGGCGGAGCGGGCGAACACGACCACAGACATCGCGTGTGGCACCAGAGCCGACGTGGCGGCGAGTTGCACGGGGCGGTCGGTTCGCCGCCCGGCGTCGCTACGCAATTCGATGGTCATCGATTCTTCGGCTGCGAAGATCTCCCCTCCGTATTTTGATCGCTCGGCATGCGCCCGTGCGTGCGCCACCAGCGCGACGACCTCGTCGTCGGTCCGGTTGGGATCGTGGTGGTACAGCGCGACACGAGCGACGTCGGCGCGGCGGGCGATGTCGACGACGTACTCGACCGTGCTGTGGCCCCACCCGATGTGGTTGTCGTACTCCGACGCGAGGTACTGGGCATCGTGGATCAGCAGATCGGCACCAGCGATGAACGACGCGTGCGCATCGTCGTGGCGGTTGATCGCCACGTCGCCGCCAGCGGCGAGCGAGCGGTCGTGCGGCTCGTGGTCCGAGGAGTACACCACGGTTGCGCCGTCGACCTCGAGCCGGTAGCCGAGCGTGAGGGCCGGGTGGTTCAGGTACTGCGTCTCGACGTGCACATCGTCGATGTCGAAGGCGCCTTCGACGAGGTCGTGGTGATGGACATCGGCCGAGAGTTGATCGATGGCCACCGGGAAGTAGCGGTACTCCATCTGACCGGCGAGGATGTCGCCGAGCGACCCCCCGAGGCCGCTCGGGCCGTACATCTCCCAACGGTTTCCGGGCTGGAACAGCGGAGCGAAGAAGGGCAGGCCCTGGATGTGATCCCAGTGAGTGTGGCTGATCAGGATGCTGCCGTTGACTGCCGCTCCACCTGCCTCGGCGATCAGGTGCTGTCCGAGACCGTGCGCGCCGGTGCCGCAATCGATGACGATCGTCGTCGCAGAGTCGGAGCGGACTTCGACGCACGAGGTGTTGCCGCCGAATCGGAGCGTCGACGGGCCGGCCTTCGCAATCGAGCCTCGCGTGCCCCAGAACGTCACCCTCATGGTCGGTCCTCCGTTGGGTGACTGTACGGGATCGGGCAGGCGTTGACGCTCAAACGGTGCCGCTGATCACGGTCACGGGAACCTCGACCTTGCGCTCGATGCGGTGTGGCAGGTCTTGGCGCAACCAGCGAGAGATCGTGCTCGGCAGTGTCGACACGATCACCTCGTCGACCGGATGGGCCAGCACGGCGCGGGCGACCGCCGCCGCGGTGTCACATTCGGTGGCGAGTTCACCGCTCGCCTCGGCGCCGAGCGACCGCAGCCATTCGAGCCCGTCGAACAGCTTCTCCCGTGCGATCTGGTTCTCGTCGACCACTTCGAACGACGCCGTCGGCGTGATGTTGGCTGCGTCGCCCGCCGCGCTCCCGAACGCCACCGCCGACGACACAGGGCTGGCGACGGGCACGAGCAGATGGAACGTGCATCCGCCGTCGGCCACGCGACGACGAACCGCAGCGGCCAACTCCTCTCCGCCGATGGTCCGGTTCGCAATGATCAACGCTGTGTGCATCCAACCCCGATCCGATCCTCGAATGGCGAGCGGGGCCAGACCCTGATCGCGAGTCAGATCATATGTCTCCGCTCGGCCAGGGTCAGCGCTTCGACTGCATGAAGGGAGCTGCCGGTGGATAGTTTTCGCCACGTGGGGGAAGAACTGAGTGAAGCGATCCGCACGGCGGTTCGCGCCGCCACGTCCGACGCCAGCGCCTCGACGATCGCAGCGGCGCTCACATCGATCCGACCCGAGGACCTCGCCGTGTTCTTCCACGCCAGCCTGAGCGTGGGCGCCGATGTCTCGCCGATCGGCAGCGGTCTCGCCGCCTCGCCCGGCGCCGCCAGCGGCCGCATCGTGCTCTCTGCCGATGCTGCGCTCGAAGCCGCCGATGCCGGTGTGGCGGTCATCCTGGTGCGCAGCGAGACATCGCCCGACGACGTGCTCGGCATGCAGGCGTCGCGCGGCATCCTCACTCAACGCGGTGGTCTGGTGAGCCACGCCGCAGTGGTCGCCCGGGGCTGGGGCGTTCCCGCCGTCGTCGGCGCCTCCGGGATCCACATCGACGCCGGGTCCGTCACGATTGGCACCACGGTTCTGCACGCCGGTGACGAGATCACCATCGACGGCTCGACCGGCCACATCTACAGGGGCTCGATGGAAACATCGGGATCGGTCGCGCCGCCTGAACTCGACACGCTGCTCGGTTGGGCCGACGATGTGGCCGCGGGGCACGTACGGGTACGAGCCAACGCCGACACCGAGAGCGACGCCCGACGCGGTCGTCAACTCGGCGCTCAGGGCATCGGGCTGTGTCGCACCGAGCACATGTTCCTCGCGGCCGATCGCCTGCCGATCATGCGCCGGCTGATCCTCAGCGACGACGCCGCAACCGAGGCCGACGCGCTGGCCGAACTCGAGGTTGCCCAGACAGCCGACTTCGAGTCGGTGCTCGAAGCAATGGACGGCCTGCCGGTGACGGTGCGCCTGCTCGACCCACCGTTGCACGAGTTTCTCCCCGACCTGCTCGATCTGGTGGCCTGCGAGGCTCGCGGTGAACTCGACGACGCAGGTCGCACCGAACTCGCCGCAGTGCGCAGACTCCACGAGTCGAACCCGATGATCGGCACTCGCGGCGTTCGGTTGGGGGTGGTGCGAAGTGGGCTGTACGAGATGCAGGTTCGAGCGCTGTGCGCGGCCGCCGCGAACCTGTTCGAGCGAGGACTCCACCCGCACGTCGAGATCATGATCCCGCTCGTCGTCGACGCCGAGGAACTGCGAATCGCGCGCAGCTGGGTGACCAACGTGCTCGACGAGATCGGGCATCCAGAGCTGTCGTCACACCTGATCACCGTCGGAGCGATGATCGAGACTCCTCGCGCCGCCCTCACTGCCGGCGCGCTCGCCAACCACGCCGACTTCTTCTCGTTCGGCACCAACGATCTCACCCAGATGACGTTCGCCTTCAGCCGCGACGATGTCGAGGCGAAGCTGCTGCCCGCCTATCAAGCGCTCGGCATTCTTCCGGCGAACCCGTTCGCAGAACTCGACCAGGAAGGCGTCGGAGCGCTGATCACCATTGCATGCGAGCAGGCCCGATCGACCAAGCCGACGATCAAGCTCGGGGCATGCGGCGAACACACCGGGCATCCGGCATCGGCCGATTTCCTCGTACGCCAGGGAGTCGACTCGGTGAGCTGCTCTCCGTTCCGGGTGCCGATGGCGCGCCTGGCCGTTGCGCAATCGCTGCTCGGGTGCGGCCGCGTGCAACTCGACGAGGTCGAGTTCCGCACGGTCACCGGTGAGCCGGCCGCCGAACCGGCCGCCCTCGACGCCGCCGACACCGCCGACACCGCGGGCGCGTCTCCCATGGCTGTCGACGAAGCAGTGCTGCTGCACGTGTTGCGCATCCGGGGATTCGTCACACCGACGGGGCTGACGGCCAGCCTGGGTGCGTGTCCGGACGATCAGCTCGCCGAACTGGTCGAGGCCGGCCTGGTGCGCTTCATCGAACCTCGTCAGATGTACGGCCTGCTCCCCGAAGGAAAGGTCCGCCACGAAAGCCTCCTCGATTCACTGGCCGATGCGTCGGTCTGCGCCGATCTGGCCGAGCCGTATCGGCGGTTCCTGGTCCTCAACGACAGGTTCAAGGCACTGTGCACGACCTGGCAGGTCCGCGGCGACCAGCCCAACGACCACGCCGATGCCGAGTACGACCGCGCCTGCGTCGAGTCGCTCCAGCAGCTGCGTGTCGACATCGAGCCGATCATCGCCGACGCAGCACGGCCGATCCCCAGACTCGGGCGATACGCACCGCGCCTGGCCGTGGCGGCCGCGAACGTGGCCGCCGGCGATCCCAAGCAGTTCACGGGCGTGATGTGCGAGTCGTTCCACGACATCTGGATGGAACTCCACGAAGACCTGATCGTGCTGCAACGCATCGACCGCGCCGCCGAGGGCAGCTTCTGACGCCGAACTCGCTGCGCGTCGTGGTCGCATCGGTACGATCCGTGGATGGCTGACAATCGAGCGGAGTGGCAAGCAGCGATCGACGGGTCGACGACTCGTGACGC
>JBGTEH010000606.1:0-2895 GCA_041747915.1 Ilumatobacteraceae bacterium | reverse complement strand
TCAGGCCCGCCGACTCGAACTCACCTGACATCCAACCGAGAGGCTCCAGTGCAGAACGCGATCCATCAACCCCAATCGATTCTCGTCCTCGGCGGAGCCAGCGACATCGGCCGAGCGATCGTGAAGGCGCTCGACTCGCCGTCGCTGCGCACGGTCGTCCTGGCGTGTCGGACGCCGACCGAGGTCGACGTCACCGGACTCAGCGAACACGCCGAGGTCGTCGCCGTTGCGTTCGACGCCACCGATCATGCGGGCCACGAGGCGTTCATCGACTCCGTGGCTGCAACTCACGGCGACCTCGACATCGTGGTGCAGGCCTTCGGTCAGCTCGGCACCGACAACGGTGACGATCCGCAGATGGCGGCACACCTCGCCGAGGTGAACTACGTCGGTGCGGTCAGCTCCGGTCTCGCCGTGGCGCGCCGACTGAAGACGCAGGGCCATGGAACGTTGGTGGTCATCTCGAGCGTGGCAGGTGTGCGGACGCGGCCGTCGAACTTCGTGTATGGATCGACGAAGGCGGCTCAGGATGCGTTCGCCACGGGCCTCGGCCACTGGTTGCACGGATCAGGCGCCAAGGTGCTCACCGTTCGTCCCGGATTCGTGCGCTCGTCGATGACCGCAGGCTTGGCCGAGGCGCCGTTTGCCGTCGACCCCGCCGATGTGGCCGAGGCGACCGTGAAGGGCCTGCGCCGCGGCGCATCGGTGGTGTGGGCTCCCGGCACGCTTCGCGTGGTGTTCGCCGTCCTGCGTCTCGTGCCCGGCCCGATCTGGCGGCGCCTCGATCGCTGAGCCGGCGCCGAGGTCGGTGTGCCCGGCCCGGCTCAGTTCTCCAGCACGGGAGGAATCTCCGGGAACCGTCCGGGCACGTCGGCCGGGCTGACGCCACCGCCGCCCTCACAGCGTTCGAAGATCATCACGAGGTTCTCCTCGAAGGCCCGCGTGAGACAGAAATTGTCGGCGACAGCCTGGTTGGCTTCCTGCGACCCGCGTCGCATGGTCGCATTCGGCTCGATCCAACCACCCCAGATGTTGGTCAGCACGAGCACGTCGGCGGCCTCGATGTCGTCGGCCAGACCCGATCCCTCGGCGTCAGCGATCCCGGGATCCATCTCGATGAAATACGTCCCAGGGGTCAACTCGGGGAACAGGTAGTACACCGACACGTCGTTGTAGACCGTGCGACTCAGATCGGCCGTGCCCACGATCAGGCGATCGCCCGGCTCGGTCAACGCGTCGAGTTCGACGATCATGTCGTTGAACGCGTTGGCCACGTTGGGATCCGAGAACCAGAAGCGGCGACCGTCGCGTTCCACGAGGAACGGCAGCGGCAGGTCGCCGACGGACACCCGGGTGTGCAGCAGGTACGACCGGTACGTGTAGAACGGCGCCACGACCAGCATGAGCGCCAACACGAGGCCCGCTCCCGTGATTCCAGGCGACCAGCTCCGACGTGGATTGCGGCGGCCACGAGCGTCGGCGATCGACGCCACCAGCAGCGGCCACGAACCGATGGCCACCCAGGCGAGGTGGGTGGAATCCGGCCGTTGCATCGCCTGGGGCAGCAGCCCGAGGCCGAAGATCCCTGCGGCCAGAAGCACCATGTTGTGTTCGTCGCGGGCGCCGCGTCGGCGACGCCACCACGCCCACGCGGGCACGGCGATGGCGATGGCCACCACGGCAAAGAACCAGAGGAACAGCTGTTGGCTCGCGGCCGGTGCGGGCAGACGCCACCACGGCGCATCGCCTTCCGCGATCGCCTGGAGAGCGCCGTCGACGGTTCCCCACGAGGGGGGCACGGGCAACTTGCGTCCCGGGCGTAGGCGGACGACCGGGTCGAGGACGATCCCGTCGATCACTGTCCACGGCCCGGCGATGGCGAGGTGGATCCACATCGGGATCAGACCGACGATGGCGGCGATGACGACCGGGCGCACTGCCGTGCGTCGATGGGCCCACACGGCGCACAGCAGGGCGGCGCTGAGCGCGAGGACGATGTCGGGTCGGAACGTGAGCGCCGTGCCCGCGAGAAGCCCACAGATCACCCAGTCGAGGGTTCGCCCCGTGTTGCGCGCCCGTACGGCGAACACGATCGACCACATCGCCAGCGCGAGGGCCCCGTGCCACGCCAGCGCCGAGAGCCCGATCGGCGTCATGATCAGCAGTACTGCGGTCGCTCCGGCGCCGACCGCGGTCACCCTGCCCCAGGTGCGCGCGAGCGCATAGATGGCAAACACGATGCCGAGGTTCTGCAACAGCCCGAAGGTGCGCTCGGCCTCGAGCGTGTAACCGAACACCCGGTACCAGAGCGCCAACACTTCGAGCGCCCCCGGGCCGTACAGGTGCAGGAAGTCGACGTTGGGGACCTTGCCCTCCTGCACCAGCTTGGGGAAGACGAGCATGAAGCCCTCCTCCAGCGACGAACCCGTGGCGCGGTACAGCCCACGTACGGGGAGCGCACAGATCGCCAGGAGTGCCGTGACGGCAACGAGTCCTCTCGCTGACCACTGCAACCGACCCCCGTTGACGAACGGGATCGCCACGGCCCGCTGCGTCGAGGTCGACGATTGCGGAGGTGCAGCGAGATCGGTCAAGCGTCGAGATGGTAGCCAGCGCAATGGAGCGGTCGGGGTCTATCGTCGCACGAATGTCGTCAGATCCGTCGGTGTGGAGTGATGCCGATGCCGCATCCCGCGACCTCCAGTACTACGTCGACGATCTGATCGCTCACGGCGTGAGACGGGTTCACACCTTGGCGTGGAGGGACCTCGACGATCCCGATGCGGGTGGGTCCGAGGTGCATGCCGACGAGTTCATGACGCGCTGGGCGGCAGCGGGCCTCGACGTGCTGCACCGCACGTCGGCCGCTGCGGGCCGACCGGCGACGGCTCGGCG
>JBGTEH010000605.1:0-9750 GCA_041747915.1 Ilumatobacteraceae bacterium | reverse complement strand
CGAGGAAGTCGATCCGAGGGAGATCGCAGCGCTGCGCGACGAACTCGCATCGCTCGCCGACACTCAACCGACCGAGCAGCTCGACGCCCTGCTGCAGAAGCGCCAAAGTCTCATCAACGTGCTGCAGCGCCGCCTCGACGCCGGTGAACTCACCTACGCGCGGTATCTCGCCACCTCGCAGCAGGTGTTCGCCTCCGCCGTCGACAACCTGCGTGAGGTCGCCGTTGCGTCCGAGAGCATCAGCACGATCGACGAGCGCTACATCGATCGGCGTCTCGCCGAGCTCGACGGCGACGACAGCGACCTCCAATCGGCTGAGCGCGAGCGTGACACGCTCGAGCGCCGACGCACCCTGCGTTCCACCCAGCGCCGTCGCATTGCCCAGCTGCTCGCTCAGAACGAGTCGGCCCTGACCGCACTCGACCGCACCACCACGGCGCTCGCCGATGTTCCGATCGGCAAGAAGCCCGAGGACGCCGACGCGGCCATGATCGCGCTCGAAGAACTCGCCGACCGTGCCGCCAAGTACGCATGATCACGATTGAAAGGCCAACACCATGACCGATGTCGCTCCCACCACGCCCATGCTCGATCTCTCGTTGAACGTCGCCGCCGCGCGGGCCGAGATCGAGGTCGTCCAACCCGACCCCAACGACGAGTTGCGCAGCCAAGCAGCTGCGCAGGTCGACCAACTGTTGTCGATCGACCCCACGAACGAGGATGCCCGAACGGCGGCGCGCGCCGCAGTCGACTCGATGGGACGCGACCTCCAGCAACGCTCGGCGTCTCGGAGCCGCATGTTGCAGGCACCGCTCAAGGAGATCTCGCACGGGACCGAGGACGGCGGAGAGGTCGCCAAGTCGCTCTCCGACCTGCGCATCGAGGTCGAGAAGCTCGACCCGTCGGGCCTCGACACCGACGCCGGCTGGTTCACCCGTGCGATCGGCAAGATCCCCGGTGTCGGGACACCGCTCAAGCGATACTTCATGCGCTACGAGAGCTCGCAGACCCAGATCGATGCGATCGTGGGATCGTTGGAGAAGGGACGTGATCAGCTCAAGCGCGACAACGTGACCCTCGGTGACGACCAGAAGCAGATGCGCGAACTCACCCACCTTCTCGCCGATCAGATCGCGCTCGCCCAGGCACTCGACGCCGCTGTCGTCGACAAGCTGGCGACCGAGATCACCGTCGACGATCCTCGCCGCCAGTTCGTGGAGGAGGACATCCTGTTCGCGCTGCGCCAGCGCACGCTCGACCTGCAACAGCAGCTCGCCGTCAACCAGCAGGGAGTGCTGGCCGTCGAGATCATCATCCGCAACAACCGTGAGCTGATCCGCGGCGTCGACCGGGCGATCGACGTGACCATCAGCGCCCTCCAGGTCGCCGTGACGGTTGCGCTCGCCCTCGCCCACCAGAAGATCGTCCTCGACAAGATCGAGGCGATCAACACCACGACCTCGGCGATGATCGCCGGTACGGCCGAGCGCCTCAAGACGCAAGGGACCGCAATCCACCAGCAGGCGTCGAGCACCATGCTCGACATGGAGTCGCTGCGTCAGGCGTTCGCCGACATCGACACGGCACTCGACGAGATCTCCCGCTACCGCCGCGAGGCGCTGCCCACGATGGCCGGAACGATTCTCGAACTCGACCAACTGACCGCCGAGAGCGAAGCGGCGATCGAGAACATGGAGCGCGGCCGCACGGCGGCGACGCGGATCGACCACGGTGAAGCCGACACGATCGACATCGGCGAGATCTCCGCAGGCGACAGCGAATGACGATGCCTCGCCGTCGTCGGCGCATCGCTGGTGTCGCGCTCGGCGCGGCCGCGCTCGCACTCGTCAGCGCGTGTGGCAGCAGCGAGAGCAGCGAGCCGCTCGACCAGTCGTCGGCCGCCGAACAGCTCGATGAACTCGCGAACGACATCGGCTGGATCAACGATCCGGTGAGCCGGAGCGCGTCCATCCCACCCCCCACAGGAGCAAACCTCGCCGACACCCTGCCGCCGATCGATGAGTTCCCCATTCGCGTCCAGGCACCCGCCGGCACCGCGTCGGTCGAGGTGTGGTCGTCGACGGAGAAGTCCGGCGAGATCGGGACAACCGACGCGTGGATGACCGAGGTGACCGAGGCGTTCAACGACGCCGGCATCACGCTCGCCGACGGAACGCCCGTGGGTGTCGACCTGCGCAGCATCGCGTCAGGCACCGGTTTCCAGTACATCGCTCGCGGTGACGATCTCCCCGACGCCTACACCCCGTCGAGCCAGCTGTGGATCGAGATGGCCTCGGAGTTCCAAACCATGACCGAGGTGCGCTCTCGCACGGTGCCCAACGTGGCCGGCATCGTGATGAAGGACGAGACCGCCGATGAACTGCGTGCGTCGTACGGCGAACTCACGGCGGCGAACCTCGTCGATGCGGTGATCGCCGGTGACCTCGTGATGGGCTACACCGATCCGTTCGCATCGAGCACCGGGCTGAACTTCCTCCTGACGGTTCTCGACACGATCGCGCAGGGCGACGCCGCCCGCCTCACATCACCCGACGTCGCCAGCGTCTTCGAGCAGTTCCAACGCCAGGTTCCGTTCGTCGCCTTGACCACGCTGCAGATGCGCGACTCGGTCGAGAACGACACCGGCACGCTCGACACCTTCGTGATGGAGTGGCAGACCTTCACGAACACCGAGTCGCTGCAATCGGGCTTCGAGTTCATCCCGTTCGGCGCTCCTCACGACAACCCGCTGTACGGCGTCGGCGAGCTGAACCCCGCGCAGACCGAAACCCTCGAACTGTTCGCCGCGTTCGCAGAGCAGCCCGAGTTCCAGGAACTGGCCGTCGAGTACGGATTCGACCCACCGGCGTACACCTCAGAGGTCGACGTGCCGAGCGGTTCGACGCTCATCGATGTCCAGAACATCTGGAAGGACAAGAAGGACGGCGGCCGACCGGTCGCCACGGTGTTCGTGGTCGACGTGAGCGGATCGATGGAGGGCACCCGCATCCAATCGGTGCAGAACGCCATGCTGTCGGCGCGCGAGTTCATCAAGCCGCAGACGCAAGTCGGCGTCGTCGAGTTCAACGACACCGCCCGCAAGCGCTTGGACATCGCCGACTTCGACCTCAACCAGCAGGCGAGGTTCGCGGCGATCGGCGAAGATCTCACCCCGGGCGGCGGCACCGCGATGTACGACGGCATCGTGCTCGGTCTCCAGATGCTCGAGGAGCAGCGCTCACTGAATCCCGACGTCAAGCCGATTCTCGTCGTGCTCACCGACGGCGAGACGACCGACGGCCTGCAGTTCGGCCAGGTCGACAACACGATCGAAGGGCTGCGGATTCCGATCTACACCGTGGGGTTCGAAGCCGACCTCGACGAGCTCGCACGGGTGTCGTCGCTGGTCGAGGCCGCGAGCATCGACGCCAGCGAGGAAGACGTCGAGTTCAAGATCGCCGCGCTGTTCAACGCCGGTGGCTGAGTCGACGACCGCATGAAACCGCTCGCCATCTGGATCGCCACCGTCGCCGTCGTGTTCGGCGGGTACGCACTCGTCACTTCGTTGACGCGTGACACCGAACAGTTCCTCGTCGTCGTGGACTCGTCGTTCGGGATGAAAAGCGCCGGACGCGATGTCGAGAACGAGCTGGATCGGATCGACGACGCCGACCACAGCGAGTTCGCACTCGCGACCACTCGGGCACGCAACACGACCCTGGTGCACAGCTTCCAGGATCAGCTCACGCTCGTTCGGTTCGACGCGTTCGGGCCGTGTTCGTTCGACGGCATCGACCAATTCCCCGAAGCGGCCGACGCCGACGAGCGAATCCTGATCACGTCGTCGGTCACCGACTGCGACACGACGGCCCTGACCGACTGGACCATCATCGAACTCACCCCGTGACGCCCGGGTGTTACGCCGGGGGTCTGACCCCTGGCGCAACACATACGATCGGCGAGGTGAGCCTGCCGGTACCGATCGTCCAACTCGACTCCGACCTCCCGCTGCCCGAATACGCCCACGACGGTGATGCCGGCCTCGACTTGTACGCGCGGGAATCTGCCACGCTGCCAGCGGGTGGTGGACGAGCGCTGGTTCCCACCGGCATCGCCATCGCCATCCCGATGGGCCATGGCGGCTTCGTGCTGCCGCGCAGCGGCATGGCCGTCAAACACGGGATCAGTGTGGTCAACGCTCCCGGCCTGATCGACGCCGCGTATCGAGGCGAGGTCAAGGTGGTGTTGATCAACACCGACCCCGACCGCGAGTACCACGTCGAGCGCGGCGACCGGATCGCTCAACTGGTCATCCAACGCGTGGAGTCCGTCGCGTGGCAGATCGTCGACTCACTCGACGGCGTCGATCGCGGAGGCGGATTCGGGCACTCCGGACGCTGATCAGGTCGTCGGCGCCTCACCCCCAAGCGAACACGGGTTGCTCGAAGTCGGCCACACGTTCGCCGAACCGACCTTCGAGGGCGACCCATCGGAACTGGACCAGCAGCGCGCCGGTCGGCGCATGGATCAGATCCCCGCCGAGCGGCACCTGAACCACGGGGCGGTCGCTCTCCGGGATGGTGACGAATCGCGGCGAGTCGTCGCGCATGAGTTCGTGCAGCCCGACGCGGTAGGCGGCGAGCACCTCGGCGGGCTCGGCGACGATCTCCACGGCCGGCCCACCCCACATCACCACCGGCGTGATCACATATCCCGACCGGGTCGGGTAGTCGTCGAGCAGTCCGAGCACCTCACCGGCGTCGACCTGCACACCGATCTCCTCCTTGGTCTCGCGCAGCGCGGCATCGATCGGCGACTCGCCAGGGTCGATCCGGCCGCCGGGCAACGCCCATTGTGATGCGTGCCGATTGAGACCCGAACTGCGCCGACACAGGACGAACGACGCGCCACCCGCAACTCCCGCCATCTGTCCGTCGAGACCCGTCACGTCGGACGGGATCATCGAGAGCCGATCGGCGTCGACCCCGTGCGGGTCCTCGGCATCCGAGCCATCGTCGGAATCGACGAGCAGGATCGCCACCGCCGCGTGACGCCGTCCGTCGAGCGCGACCTCCGAGCGATCGTGCCGAGCGAGATTCGTGGTGATCCTGGCGCGGAGTTCGTCGGTCAGCTCGATTGGTCGCCCACGGCCGGCGGTTCGGCCGCCTCGGTCGGTTGGGAACTCGTCGCTGTGGTCGATGCCAACACCTTGGCAGCCAGCGCAGTGCTGATCGGCACCGAGGCGACCAGTCCCACCGACCCGACGAGTGCCCGCACGATCTCGACGGCCACGATCTCACGCGTCGCCACCGACCCGAGCCCCTGCTGGGCCTCGCTGAACAACAGCAGCAGAGGCAACGATGCTCCGGCGTAGGCCAGGAACAGAGTGTTGACGGTCGAGCTGATGTGGTCGCGTCCGATGCGCAACGCTCGGCCGTACAACTCGCTGAAGTCGGCGTCCGGCGCAACCCGCTTGAGTTCCCACACGGCCGACACCTGCGTGACCGTCACGTCGTCGAGCACACCGAGCGACCCGATCACGATCCCGGCGAGGAGCAGCCCGCGAGGATCGATCTGCGAACCCAGCGCGTCGAGGAACCCCACGTTCTCGTCGCCGAACCCGGTGAAGTTCGATGCAGCGAGGAAGACGCCCGCGAGGATCGCCGTGATTGCGAGGCTGGCGAACGTCGCCAGCAGGGCCGTCACGGTCGCCAATCCCCGGCCGTGGGCGAGAAAGAGCGCGACGAACGCGATCGCACCGGCCGTCACCAGCGCCACCGCGACCGCATTCGAGCCGTCGAGCAAAGCGGGGAGTGCAAACACGATGATCACAACGAAGCTCATGGCGAGGCCGGCGAGCGCACCGACGCCGCGCCATCGTCCGAACACGATGATCGCCGTGACGAACACGATCACCAGCAGCAACATCGGTGTGCCGCGCTGGAAGTCGTAGAAGACAGCCTGCACAGTGCCGTCGCCGAGATCCACGAGGTCGACCAGCACGCCGTCACCGTCGGAGATGGTGCTGCCGAGCGGCTGTTCGATCTGCAGCTGCTCGCCTTGCCTGTCACCATCGGACAGCAGGACGTCGACGCGTTTGCACCCCAGCAGCGGATCGAACGAGCAAGGCACCTCCTCGACGGCGGTGACCGACGCCTTGACCGGTTCCCCTCCCAACCCGAGGGGGTCCCGTCCATCGCTCCCACCATTCGGCCACAGCGCGATCAGCCCGACGACCACCACGGCCGCACACAGGCCGACGGCCACCCACAGGCCGCGGCGCATGGTCGGAGCAACGAGGTCGTCGAGATGATCTGCGACGGAATGAGCGTGACCGGTTCCCATCACGCCAGTGTGAACCACAAGACGCCGCCGCACTGGGCATGTGGCCGGAAAGCCCGCATCAGTCCGGCTCGGCTAGCCCCGGTATCCGCTCGTGATCGGCAACCGGCGATCCTTGCCGAAGGCCTTGCGGCTGACGCGCACGCCGGGCGGCGACTGGCGCCGCTTGTATTCGGCGATGTCGACGAGCCGTGTGATGCGTCGCACCAACTCCTCGTCGTGGCCGAGTTCGATGATCTCTGCGGCGGTGCGGTCGTCCTCCACGTAGAGCTGCAGGATCGGGTCGAGCACCTCATAGGGCGGCAGGCTCTGATCGTCGCGTTGGTCGGGGCGCAGTTCGGCCGACGGCGCTTTGGTGATCACGGCCTCGGGAACGATCTCGCGCGCTGCGGCGCGGTTCACGTACCGACACAGGTCGTAGACGCGCGTCTTCAACACGTCCTTGATCACTCCGTAGCCGCCGACGGAATCGCCGTAGATGGTGAAGTAGCCCACGGCAACCTCACTCTTGTTGCCGGTGGTGAGCGCCATCCAGCCGAACTCGTTCGAGAGCGCCATCAGCAACAGCCCGCGGCATCGACTCTGGATGTTCTCGTAGGTCAGCGACGGTTCACGTCCCTCGAACGCGGGCGCCAGCATGTCGAGGTATGCCTGGAACGCCGGCTCGATCGAGATCGTGCGGTAGTCGATGCCCAGGTTGTCGGCCAGCAGTTCGGCGTCGGACCTGGAGTGATCGCTGGAGTATCGCGACGGCATCGACACGCCGTGGACGTGGTCAGCCCCGAGCGCGTCGACGGCTACGCACGCAACAATGGTCGAGTCGATCCCGCCCGACAGCGCGATGACCACGTCGTCGAAGCCGTTCTTTGCGCAGTAGTCACGCGTGCCGAGCACCAGCGCGTCGTACAGCTCCCGATCGGCGTCGAGCAGGTCGGTGATCGGCGACGCGAGCGGCTCGTCGTGGGCGACGGGCACGTCCGAGACCGCGATCGTGGGGAGCAACGTCTCGGTGATCCTGCCTCGCGGGTCGAGCAACCGTTTGCGGTACACCGGAGGCACCGGTACGTCGACGATCAGCACGGACTCCTCGAACTGCGGCCCACGCGCCAGAAGCTGGCCCTCGTGGTCGAAGACGACCGACGCGCCGTCGAACACCAACTCGTCCTGCCCACCGACTTGATTGACGTAGACGATCGCCGTGTGCGAGTCGGCAGCGCGCGTGGCCAACATCCGCTCGCGTTCGATCGACTTGCGCGTGTGGAACGGCGAGGCGTTGATGTTGATGCTCAGCTCCGCTCCGGCGGCTGCTTGCTCGGCCACCGGCCCGAACGGGCTCCAGATGTCCTCGCAGATCGACACACCGACCTTCACGCCGCCGATGACGAACAGCTCGAGCGGGTCCGACGAGTAGCCCGGCGTGAAGTATCTGGCTTCGTCGAAGACCGTGGTGTTCGGCAGCAGTCGCTTGTGGTAGCGGCCGATGATCTCGCCGTTCGCGCAGACCGCGGCCGCGTTGTGGAGGTCGCGGCCCTGATCGACGAAGCCGACCACCGCTGCGCATCGCCCCGTCCTCGCCGCCAGCTTCGACAGCGCCACGAGATTGTCGGCGACGAATCCGGGCTTCAGGACGAGGTCTTCGGGCGGGTATCCGGTCGTCGACAGTTCGGGAAACGCCACGATGTCGCAGCCCGCTGCCTCGGCGCGATCGTAGGCGTCGATCAATTTGGCCAGGTTCCCGTCGAGGTCGCCCACCGTCGGGTTGAGCTGGGCGAGCGCCACTCGCAACACCGTCACGACGTTGCAGGCTAGCTGCGGCAGCGGCGCGCACGTCGATGCTGCCGCGCGGGGCTGATCTGGCACGATGGCCGTGTGCGCTGGATGTGGGTGGCGATGGTCGGAGTCGTGGTGGCTGCGTCCTGTTCGCCGGGCGAAGGGCCCGAATCGATTCCACTGCCGACCTCGCCGAACACCACCACGACCACGAGTACCACGACCACCACGACAACAACCACTCTCGTCCCGCCGCGCTACGAGGCGACGATCCGGCGCACCACCGACGGGGTCCCGCACATCAGCGCAGCGTCGATCGACGACATCGCGTTCGGGCAGGGCTGGGTGAGCGGCGAGGACCACGGCTGCACACTCAGCGATCAGGTCGTCAAAGTGCTCGGACAGCGCGCCGTCACGCTGGGGCCGGGCGCCGAGGGTGAGAACATCGACAGTGACTTCGCGTGGCGTGCCATCGACATCGCCACGATCGCCGCGGCCGACTTCGAGAACGAGGTGTCGGACGAGCTCGTCGCTCTCTTCGACGCGTACACGGCGGGCTGGAACGCCCAACTCGCCGATGTCGGCGGCAAGCGATCGACCGGCTGGTGCGCAGGCGCCGATTGGGTGCGGCCGCTCGAGCCCGTCGAGGTCTACACCTACGCCCGCTCGGTCACCCTCCTGGCGAGCAGCGCCGCCCTGGTGGACTACTTGGGCTCGGCACAACCACCGACCGACGAACCGGTGGGCCTGCGACGATCGGCCCCGCGTGCCGACGCCGACCTTGAAGCCTTCGGGCACGCTGCTGCGAAGCTCGCGCTCGGTGATTCGCTGGGCAGCAACGGATGGGCGGTCGGTCGCGATCGCGTGGAGGGCAACGCCGGTGGACTGCTCCTCGCCAATCCGCACTTGCCGTGGGAGGGCGAGCTCCGCTTCGCCGAGACGCAGCTCACCGTTCCCGGTGAGTTCGACGTGTACGGAGCCAACCTGCTCGGGGTGCCGGGCGTCGGCATCGGGTTCACCGAGGGTGTCGCGTGGACCCACACGGTGTCGGTCGGCAAGAGGATGACCGGCTACATCCTCACGCTCGACCCCGCGTCGCCGACGTCGTATCTCGTCGACGGAATTGCCGTGCCGATGACGTCGACCCCGACGACCGTCGAGATCCTCCGAGCCGACGGAACCGTCGACACCGAGACCCGCCAGTTGTGGCGCAGCGAGTACGGCCCGATCATCGACTTCCCCGGCATCGGATGGACCGCCACGAACGTGTTGAGCTTCCGCGACGCCAACATCGACAACGACGAGGCGATCGAGCAGTACTCCCGACTGCCCACCGTCCAGAGCATCGACGATCTCGTGGCGCTCAACGCGACGTACCAGGGCGTACCGCACTTCAACACGGTCGCGACCGACTCGACCGGAAACGTGTGGTACGCGGACTCCGCCGCCACCCCCAACCTGTCAGCCGAGGCCGAACAGCTCTTCCGCCTCAAGCTGTTCGGCGACCTGTTGACCCAGATCGCCTACGAACAGGGCTTCGTCGTCCTCGACGGATCCGACAGCCGATTCCGCTGGGAGGACCAACCCGATGCGCGAGATCCGGGCCTCGTGCCCTTCGCGGATCTGCCGCAGGTGCAA
>JBGTEH010000604.1:0-7237 GCA_041747915.1 Ilumatobacteraceae bacterium | reverse complement strand
AGCACCACGCCGGCGTCGCCCGAGGCCGCACCGTCGGACAACGTCACCGAACCGCCGAGCGCGACCGCACCGATCCTCGAGCCGTCGGCGAGTCCGGGCAGGACACCCGACTTCAGGTCGTCGTCGCCGGCGGCGGCGATCACGGCACTGGCGATCACGGTTGGCACGAACGGGCCGGGCGCGACCGCTCGGGCGAGTTCCTCGACCACGATCACGAGCTCGTCGATGCCGTAGCCAGATCCGCCGACGTCTTCGGGCAGATGCAGCCCGAGCCAACCGAGTTCCGCGAGTTCGGCCCAGACCTCCGGCAGCACATCGTCGGACGACTCGAGTCGTTCGCGGGCGGCGCCGCGCAGATTGCGCTTCTCGGCGAAGCTGCGCACGGTGTCGGCGAGCGAGCGATGGTCCTCGGTGATGGCAATCGACATGGTGAACTGACCTCTGGTGGCTGGTGACGGGACGCCGACATCATCCCCGACCACCCCGAGCTCCAACGACCCGAGCGCCGACGACCCAGACCGCCCCAGCACTGACCAGCGACTGGGGGCCGGGCTGCTGGCAGGCATCCGGGGCTCGTCAGCGCATCGGGCGGCGCCAGACGCTGACGTGGGATGCGCTGTCGCCGGTGAACGGTGCGCGGTCCCATCCGGCCCAGCGGTCCTCCAGCGTCAGGCCGGCGATGCGCGCCATCAGGTCGAGCTCCGACGGCCACACGTACCGGAACGGCGCCGTGAACTCACGGAACGTGCCGTCGGCGGTGCGGTGGAAGTGGCGTGACCGGGAGATCTGGAGGTGGGTGCGATCGATGAAGTCGTCGATGCCGAGGTAGTCGTCGGTGACGGTGAACGGCACGCCGACGGCACCGGGCGGCAGCCGACGCAGGGCGGGAACACCGTTCTCGATCACGAAGCATCCACCGGGGGCGAGGTGGCGGGCGGCGTTCTCGAAGCAGGCGACCTGTTCGTCCTGGGTGGTCAGGTTCGTGATCGTGTTGAACACGAGATAGACGAGGGAGAACTCGCCGTCGACGCGGGTGGTCGCCATGTCGCCCTCGACGGCGTGGATGTCGCCGCCGCCGGGCGCTCGTCGGAGCTCGGTGAGCATGTCGGCCGACAGCTCGATCCCCGTCACGTCGACGCCACGCCGCGCGAGCGGGAGTGCGACCCGGCCGGTGCCGACGGCGAACTCGAGCACTCGTCCTCCTTCGGCGAGCGATTCGAGGCAGTCGACGGCCGGGTCGAGCACCTCGGGCGCGAACATGCGAGCGACCGTCTGGTCGTAGGTGCGGGCGACGTCGTCGACGAAACGGTTCTCGGGCATCGACCGCAGCGTGTCGCAGCCGAGGCGACGCTCGCAACCAGGATTCGCTGCCGTGGTCGTTTGGTGGCGATGCGCGTGGCCGGTTCGATGAACGAAGCGTTCTCAGCGAGACAGGAAGCGGTCGAGGATGTTGGCGGTCACCTTCGACACGGCGGGGTCGTCGGCGAGGCCGAACACCCAGTCGGTGGTGCCGATGACCACCACCTCGCCCCCATCGGGCCCGTACGGCCGGTTGACCATCATCACCGAGTTCCCGTACCGGCAGCGGGCGAGGGTGTCGTCGGTGACCTCGCCGAACATCCGTGAAGCGATGAACTCGATGTCGCCCTGGTCGCTGAGCGCCGAGATCGACGCCGGGTACTCGCCGACTCCGATGTTGCTCGCCGGGGCGAACGCCACGATGTCGGCCGATCCGTTGGCACCGTCGATCGGTCGGGCGATCGGGAGCTGATAGTCGTCGAAGTCGATCGGGCGGCCGACGGTCTCGTAGCCGACGACGCCGTGGGTCGCGCCGAGCAGATCGCCATAACGGAGGTCGGTACCGTCGAACAGCCAGTGATCGTGGCGGTACACGGTGAACGCACCGGAGCCGCGCGGGGTCGCCTGCCCGAATCGACTGTAGAGACCCCACCGGGATCCGGCGCCGAGCAGCGACCATTCGGGCAACCCCACCACGGGGTCTGCCCACATGCCGGTCATCCGTTCGGGCTCGCCGTTCGCCACGACCGGGTCGGTGTCGTGGGCGCTGTACTTGTGACAGACCATCACGTCACCGCGACCGCCGTCTTCGCCGTCATCGCTGTCATCGCCGTCTTCGATTCGGACCTGCCAGAAGCAGGTGTTACCCGACATGCTCGCCAGGTTTCCGCCGCGGCGGACGTGCGCGTCGATCGTGGCCCGCTGGCGCGCCGACCAGTACTCGTCGTGGCCGACGTCGACGATCAGGTCGTAGCCGTCGGCGATCGACGGGTCGTCGTCGAGGTCGGTGGAGATGCAGGAGTCGAATCGGAACCCGGCCGCCTCGGCCCATTCGACGAAGCGGCGTTCGTGGCTGAACCATCCGCTCGATCCGATCGCGGCCGGGTAGCCGTGCGCGGTCCGGTACTCCTGGAATCGGTCGCCGTTGACGTCGGGTTCCTCGCCCCATCGGGTCGGTCGGGCCTTGCGGTCGTGACGGTCGACCTCGGGTCGCGACAGCATCCCCCGAGCGAAGGGTCGCCGGAAGCTCACCTGGCTGCCACCGGTGTACAAGCTGCGTCCGCCCCACGGGTTGTACGCGTTCCACGTATTGGTGGCGAGCACCAGGAGTGCGCCGGCTCGCGTCGCATGATCGGCCGTGACGACGAAACAGGCATGGGCGACGTTGCGGCCAGGTGTGCCATTGCGGGCGGTGATCGTGACGAGATGGAAGCCAGAGCGCCACTCGTCGCCGATCGGGATCTCGACCGTCACCGGCCAGCGGCATCCGACGCTGTCGGCGTCGTCGGGCGGCGGCGTGAACGTGGCCTCGACACCGGCGGAGCTCCACATCGTTTCGCGCTCGGCGCCCCACCGCTCGACCACGACGTCGACGTGAGGGTGACGCGTCGAGACGTGGAGCTGCACCACCCCAGCGGGCCCGTAGCTGAGCCGGGAGCAGTACGCCTCGATCTCGTCGAAGAACGTCAGGTCGTCGTGCATCACAGCACGATGCCACACGAGATCGACCGAGCTTCGCGCCATGCGTTGCACCTGCGGGGGCTCCTGCGCAGCGGGTCGTCAACGCGTCACTGCGCCGTCGACGCCTCGCCCCAGATCGGCGCGTCGCGCCGGTCGATCTCGTCGAGCAGCACGATCGTCTCGGCGGAACGCACCCCCTCGATCTGTTGGAGTTCCTGCAGGGCGACGTCGCGCAGGTGCTGCAACGAATCGGCACGCACCAGCAGCATGAAGTCGAACCGTCCGGTGGCGACTCCGAGCCACTCGACGCCGGGCAATGCCACCAGCTCGGCGCGCAGGGTTCGCCACGAGCCCTGACGGACGTTGACCATCACGAGTGCCGACACCGTCAGGCCCACCGCAGTGAGATCGACGCGGGCCGAGAATCCGTCGATCACCCCCCGGTCGATCAGGCGATCGAGGCGCGAGTACGCCGTTGCACGCCCGATCCCGATGCGCTCGGCGAGCATCGGCGCCGTCATCCGGCCGTCCACTCGGAGCTGGTCGATCATCCTGCGATCGATGTCGTCGAGATCGCTCATCGGACCAACGTATCGCTATAGGCCACGACACGGGATGATCGTGTGGTACTCGGATCGATATCCCATCGATCGGGCGTCGAGTGACAACATGGAGAGATGCGCTCGGCACTCGAACCAGCTGCGGATCACACTGATCAGGCGCCTGCCGCCTACTGGAGTCGCCGCGACGAGATTGCCGGCCTGGCGGCTGGTGACTCGCCAGTCGACATCGACTACACAGCCGTCGAACACGAGGTGTGGTCCACCGTGGCCAGCACGCTCGGGCCGATCTGGGACCGTCACGCCTGCACCGACGTGTTGGCGGCGAAGCACGGCCTCGCACTGCCCGGCGACCGGATCCCCCAGCTCGCCGAGGTCGACGCCACGCTGCGCCCGATCACCGGCTTCGGCTATCGCGCGGTCGCCGGAATCCTGCCGGCCGACGAGTTCTTTGCCGCCCTCGCCTCGCGCTCGTTCCCCTCGACGCAGTACGTGCGCTGGGAGGGGGCGCCGTTGTACACCCCCGAGCCCGATGTGATCCATGAGGTGATGGGCCACGGCAACTGCCTGGCGTGCCCGGAGATCGCCGAGCTGCATCGGTTGGCCGGCGCGGCGGCCGGACGCGTCACCACCGACGAGGCACGCCAGCTGATCGCGGACGTGTTCTGGTTCACCGTCGAGTTCGGGGTGGTCCGAGAGGGCACGTCGACCCGCGCCTACGGCGCCGGGCTGCTCAGCTCACCGGGCGAGTTGGAGTGGTTCGCCGACCACGCCGACATCCGGCCGCTCGACGTCACCGAGATGGCCCGCACCGCCTACGACATCCACCACTACCAACCGGTGTTGTTCGCCGGTGAGTCGCTCCAGCACGTGCTCGACGAGGTCGGCGAGTTCTGGGCCGGCGTCACCGACGAGTCGGCAGCTGCTCAGCGCGCCCAGGTGAACGGATAGCCGTCGTCCGACGCCGCACGCGCCGCCGCGGTCACGCGCAGCGGGGCGAACGTGTCGAGCATCACCGCAACCTCCTCGGTCGATGTCGCCTCCAGGCTCGCCTCGATACTTCCGGGTTGCGGACCGTGCACGAAGCCGGCCGGGTGATACGAGATCGAGCCGACATCGATGCCCGAGCCGGCCCTGCTCATGAAGTTGCCCGCCGAGTAGAAGAGCACCTCGTCGGAGTCGGTGTTCGCATGGTGATACGGAACCTTCACCGCATCGGGGTGGAAGTCGAACAGACGCGGCACGAACGAACACACCACTGCGCCGGGCAATTCGAAGGTCTGATGCACCGGCGGTGGTTGATGCAGCCGCCCGACGATCGGCTCGAAGTCGGCGATGTTGAACGCGTACGGGTACAGGCAGCCGTCCCACCCGACGACGTCGAACGGGTGATGGCGGTGGGTGTGGACCGACCAGCCGGCCCGGTTGCGAACGAGCACCTCGACGTCGGTGCCGTCCTCGATCACGAGCTCGGACGGAGCGCGCAGGTCGCGCTCGCAGTAGGGGGCGTGTTCCAGGAACTGTCCGGTGCGCGACAGGTACTTCGATGGGGCGGCGACGTGGCCGCGGCTGGCGATCACGAGCGCTGAGAGCGGTTCGGTGACCGTCCAGCGGTGCGTGGTCGAGGCGGGCACCACCATGTAGTCGCCGGGGCCCACCTCGAGCGCGCCGAACACCGACTCGAGTCGACCGCGACCATGCTGGACGTAGACGAGTTCATCGCCGACGGCGTTGCGGTACAGCGCGCTGTCAGCGTGCGCGCGGACCCACGACACCTCGACGTCGTCGTTGACGAGCATCGTCGTGCGGGCGGTGACGAGGTCGCCGTCGGGCGTCGCGTCGAGTTCGGCGGTGCGGATGTGGCGCGGGGTGAGCGGCACGTCCGCCGTCGCCTGTTCGTTGCTCGGCGCTTCGAAGGCATCGATCGCTGTCAACGCCGACGGCGAGTGACGGTGATAGAGCAGCGATGAACTCGACGAGAACCCCTCCTCGCCCATCAGCTCCTCGGCGAACCGGTGACCGAAGGCGTCGAGGTGGTGGGTGTGACGCTTCGTCGGCACGTTGCCGACACGTCGGTAGTGGGCCATGTCAGTGTCCTCCGTGTTGCTTGTCGGCAGCGGCGGGCACGATCGTTCCCGTCACGCTGCCGAGCCAGATGCGGCTCGCCGGGTCAGCCCCCGCCCATCCTCGCAGCGTGACCGTGTCGCCGTCGGCGAGGAAGGTGCGCGACGTCCCGTCGGCGAGCTGGATCGGTCGTTCGCCGCGCCACGAGAGCTCGATCAGGCTGCCTTCGGTTCCGGGTTCCGGCCCCGACACGGTGCCCGACGCGAACAGGTCGCCGGGGCGGACACTCGCCCCGTTGGCGGTCATGTGGGCGAGCTGCTGGGCGGCGGTCCAATACATGTCGGCAAACCCGACCGAGCTGATCACGGTGCCGTTCAGCTCGACCTCGAGGTGGAGGTCGAACGCGGTCGGCCCAGTGGTGTGCAGGTACTCGGCGACGGGTGGTTCCTGCACGGGCGGGTCGACGCGGAACGGCTCGAGTGCGTCGAGGGTGACGATCCACGGCGACATCGACGTGGCGAAGCTCTTCCCCAGGAAGGGCCCCAGCGGCTGGTACTCGAAGGCCTGGATGTCGCGTGCCGACCAGTCGTTGACGAGGCAGAGCCCGAAGAGGTGGGCGTCGGCGTTCGAGGTGGCGATCGGGTGACCGAGTTCCGACGATGCTCCGACCACGAACCCGACTTCCAGTTCGATGTCGAGGGCATTGGTCGGGCCGAATCTCGGTTCGCCATCGACGAGTCGGAGGCCGCTGGGGCGGGCGATGTCGGTGCCGTCGGCCACGACGCTCCCGGATCGTCCGTGATATCCGACCGGGAGCCGGCGCCAGTTGGGCAGCAGCGCTTCACCGTCGGGACGGAACAGCCGGCCGAGGTTGGTGGCATGGTGCAGCGACGAGTAGAAGTCGACGTAGTCGCCGACCTCGACTGGCAGCAGCATCGTCAACTCGCCGAGCGGCGTCAGCGACGGTGAGAGTTGCGCCGCACGTCGATCGTCGGTGAACAGTTCGGTCAGTCGTCGACGAAGTGCAGCGTGTGCCGGCCTCCCGGCGGCGGCGAACCCGTTGAGCGTGCCTCGGGCATCGAGCAGGCCGAACTCCGCTGGTGTGTCCTCCATGAATCCGGTGCCGACCGCGTCGGCGAGGTCGAGCGCCTGTTCCCCGATCGCCACGAACGCACCGACGGTGCCGTCGGAGCGCCGTGCAACTGCGAGGGGGAGATTGTGGAGCGGGAAGGGTGAGCCGGGCGCGATGTCGACCCACGACGACGGTTCGGCGTCATCCATGGCGGCGCAGTTCGTCGAGTTGGTCGGCGTGCTCGGCGTAGTGGCCGGTCACGAAGTGTTGCAGGAACGTCCAGAGGTCCATGTCGCCGAGTGTCTCGTGGCGTCCCCGTCGTTGCCAGTCGACAGTCGTCATCTCCGCCAGGTCGGCTCGGAACGCAGCGACGTCACGGGTGACCGTGGCGACGTGTTGCTCGACGCCCGCGAGCCGATGTTCCTCGATCATGGCGATGCGCCGCGGATCGCGTTTGGTGCGACCGAACGGAACGGGCTCGTCTGTCGCGGTGTCGACGACGAGCCGGAGTTCGCGCCGCCAGTACGCCCCGAACTCGGCGAGGTGTGCCCAGACCTGGCCG
>JBGTEH010000603.1:0-2779 GCA_041747915.1 Ilumatobacteraceae bacterium | reverse complement strand
TGGGTCGAACGGAAGCCCGCCAGCGTGGCGTTGCACGTGCGCCGGGTCGACGCCACGCTCGGCGGCATAGCACTCGACGCGTTGCGAGCCGATGCCGAATTGGTCGACGGCACCACCGCCAAAGCAGGCAGCAATGTCTTGGAGTTGTTCGCCCGCCACGCCGACAAGGGCGTCGCGTTGGTCGAACTGGGATCACGACTCGGTGCGACGACCACCGTGTTCGTGGGCGACGACATCACCGACGAGGACGCGTTTGCCCGGCTCGGCGACGGCGACCTTGCGATCAAAGTCGGCGATGCCGACACGATCGCCCGCCACCGACTGCGCGATCCCGACGCCGTGCTCGCGTGGCTCGACGCCCTCACCTGAGTACGACGACACCAACGCTCAGAACAACGACGCCTGCCCGGCGGGCGGCGTGCGTCGGATCGCGGTCCACGGGACGTAGTGATCCATGAACACCCAACTGCGCCGATGGATCGCCGACGGCCCGTATCCGAGCAGGGCCGATTTGTGCACCGGGCACGGATACCCCTTGTTCGTGTCGAACGACCAGCAGGCATAGCTCTCGGCGTGAGCACGCCTCTCGCGGTCGCGCACCACCTTGGCGAGGATGCACGCGGTTGCCACGCTGAGGCAGCGCAGATCGGCCTTGACCGCCATTTCCACGTGCGCCACCGACGGTGACACGAAGTCCCACGTACCGTCGGTCACCGCCACGTCGGGCTGGATCCCGAGCCCCTCGATGGCGCGTCGTGCAGCCAGTTTCTGTGCAGCCGACATACCCAGGTGATCGCACTCCTCCTGGCTCGCCGAGCCGACGGCCCAGGTCACGCACCAATCGGTCAGTCGGTCGAACAGCGCCTCACGCTCTCGCTCGGTCAACAATTTCGAGTCGCGCACCCCGTTGACACGGGTGTCGCGCGGCAGGATTGCCGCACCCACCGACAGCGGCCCCGCCCAGGCACCCCGGCCGACTTCGTCGATGCCCACGACCACGTCGTGCCCGCGGTCCCACATCTCCTTCTCGATGGCCCGCGTCGGCGCCCGCTTCTTCGATTGCTTCGCGCGCGTCTTCACCGAGATCACGCGATGCTGACGCCGATTCGGGTGGGCTGCGACGGTGCCGCCCACAGCGCCTCACCCGATTCCTCGTGCGTCGACCAGCCCGCATCGACAGCCGGGGCGGTGAGTCGCTGGGGCTCACCCTCCTGCTCCCACAGCACCGCCGGGCGATCACCGTGCCACCGAACCGCGAACGACACCGACGATCTCGGTGAGGTCGGAACGTGATGCACCTCGAAGTTCGCCCCGAGCCAACGGCGCGGAATCCCCGCGCTCAGCAGTTGTCCGCCATCGGCGATTCGCTTTTCGACCTGCGACACGAAACGTCCGACCGAGGGACCTCGACGGATATCGCTGAATGACGATGGGTGAGCGGCGTCGACGGCGACGCGCCCGTCACTCACCCGGCGAGCACGGAGATCCGCGATGTCGCCTGCTGCTCGATCGTCGCGTGCCGTCACGGCCAGCCGCTCGCAGGCCGCGAGCGCGGTGTCGACCTCCGGATCACTCGATCGTGCGATCGTGGCGATCGGCTCGACGATCTCGGGCATCCACGCCGCCGCGTCGTCGCCGAGCCGGGCCAGTTCGGCCACGTCGAGCAGGAATCCGACCGGGTCGTGGCCGTCGATCGGGCCCGCCAGCAGGAGGTCGCAGCGGGCCTCGACCAACGCATCCGCGAGGCCGTCATCGGGCAGCACGACTCGGCTAGCCTGGTGGACGACTCTCAGCCATCCCCGAACAACCGCCATCGAGGGCGCAAGTGACGGAAGTGCCCAGGCGCCGGCGCGTGAACGGTCGTGCGGCACGGCCACGCGAATCGACGCGCGATGCCCAACAGGAAGCACGATCGAACTAGCGGGCAGATCGAGACCCTTGATCGGCACCTCGGCCGGCGGTCGCTCGGTCATCACTCGGGTCCCGGCGAACGCCACGGCAAACGGGAGGGGCGACGCGTTCTCGACCTCGATCACCGTGAGCCCGCCCAGGTCGGCAATACACCACGTCCGTTGAACCGCGTCGCCCTCGGGGATGCGTACACGGGTCTCGACTACGGGCGTGCCCTCGATGCGGTGCTGGCGAACCGAGGCCTCATCTGCCGGTACATGCCAGCGGTCTTCGGCGGCGACGTACCACGAGACCGTGGCCTCGGTCGGGTGACCACTGCCAAGAGCGGTGACGTCACCCCAGGGTGTGACGACCGAACGGCACGACGCCCCGGTGACCCCGATCATCGTCTCCGCGGCCACGCCGGGCCCGCGTTCGACGGTGCTCACGCCTCGAATTCACCCTTGCGACTTCGCTGCATCAGCGCCGCCAGCGCCTCGGAGGCCGGACGCCCCTCGTGACAGACGGCGACGATCTGCTCGGTGATCGGCATCTCGACACCGTACCGCCGGGCGAGGTCGAGCACGCTGGGCGACGACTTGACTCCCTCGGCGACCATGTTGGTGGCCGCCAGGATCTCCTCGATCGACTTGCCGGCACCGAGCTGCAGGCCGACGCTGTTGTTGCGGCTCTGCTTCGACGAACACGTGGCGATCAGGTCGCCCATCCCTGCGAGGCCGGCGAACGTGACGGGTCGACCCCCCATCTCCACGCCGAGTCGGGTCATCTCGGCGAGGCCCCGGGTGATCAGCGTGGCCCGTGTGTTGTCGCCGAAACCCATTCCCTCGGCCATGCCGGCGGCGATGGCGATCACGTTCTTGACGACGCC
>JBGTEH010000602.1:0-2988 GCA_041747915.1 Ilumatobacteraceae bacterium | reverse complement strand
CGCTCGACGGTGGTCCGACACCGTCGACGTACCTCACGGTGTATCCGGGCGTGGGTGCTCCGCCGAACAGCTCGAACATCAACGTCACCGTCGGCAAGTCGGTTCCCAACATGTCGCTGTTGCGCTATGGGTCTGCAAACGGTGACCCGTACACGATCTCGGCGTACAACTACGACGGCACGTTGCACTACCTGCTCGACGTGTACGCGGTCGTGCTCGGTTGAGCACGAACGGTTGAGCACGAACGGTCGAGCGTGACCGGTTGAGCACGAACGGTTGAGCTTCGACTCGTTCATTTCCGCAGCTCATCGTCGGAGGCTGCACCGCGGGTACCTCGTTGCCATCGCCGCGCTCGCCCGAGCCGGCAACCACGGGGCGACTCCGGCGGCCGGCCAGGACCAGGCCGAGTTCGTCGCCGCTCTCGGCGACGTTCCCACGCTCACCGTCGGGCTCACCTGCGCACTCGACGTACTGATCGAGCGGGAGCGGCGCACCGGACGATGGGGTGGGATCGAAATGGACTCACCCGTGATTCACGAGGGCTGGATCTACGACCTCGAGTTCGACACGACGAGCAGCCCAGATCCGTTCGTCATCGCCCAGAAGGTTCTCGATCGAATCACCCCGGGCGACAGCGACTGACTCGATCGCTGATCGACTGCGGCCACACCTGGAGAGTGCCCTTGCTCCTGAGCCGCTGTGCGATCCGTGAGCTGAGAGTGACCGATCTCGGATGTTCGTAGAATTTCTTGGAGATTCTTCGGGGAGTCCGGCTAACCCTGTGACACCCGATGCGTACTGTTCGATGTATGGATTCCGTGGCTGTTGCCGAGCGTGTGAACCGCATCGTTGCGGTGCGCGACGACGCCTGCGCCGATGATGATCTGATCGAGACCGGTCTGGTCGCGGTGCGCGAGGTGCAGGCGTGGGCCGACGCCCAACACGCCGCGCTCGTCGCGAAACTGTCATCGGACGGGTTCGCCGAAGGCCGGGTCGCCAAGGCATCGAAGGCGTCGTTGGCGGTCGCCGCGAGGACGTCGAAACGGTCCAAGACGTTGGGGGCGACACCGAAGCTCGCTGGCGCTCTTGGTGACGGTGCCACGACGGCGGCGCACATCGATGTGGTCACGCGTGCCGCTGATCAACTGCCGGTCGATCAGCGCGCTGAGTTGATGGCTCGTGCTGACGATCTCGTCGAGGTTGCGTCAGCGGGGACGGTGGAGGCGTTCTCGAAGCGTGTGTCGTTGGAAGTGAAACGGTTGCAGGCCGACGACGGCATGGACCGCCTGGCACGGCAACGATCGAATGTGCGTCTGTCGACGTGGGTCGACGCGGATGGGATGTGGAACCTGCGCGGCACGTTCGACCCGGTCAGCGGTGTGCGGTTGGGTGCGAGGCTGGCGGCGACGGTGGAGGCGTTGTTCGCCGACACCGTCCCCGACGGCTGCCCCGAGGATCCGATCGAGAAGCAACGATTCCTGGCCGGGCACGCGTTGATGGCATTGATCGACGGCACCGCCGGCACCACCACGTCCGGTCGCCCGGCATTTCTGGTGGTCATCGACGCCGACGCCGACCCCCACACCGACGGTGTCGGTCCGGTCGCTCAGTGGCCGATCCCCGTCGAGATCCCCGCCCGTGTCCTCGCCGAACTCGCCGGTGACGGCGACATCGACACGATCGTGGTCCGCAACGGTGTCATCCTGCACGCACCAGGCGAACTGAACTTGGGCCGTTCGACCAGGTTGGCGAACCGCGCGCAGCGCCGGGCGCTGCGCGGTCTGTACCGCGGTTGTGCGATCCCGGGGTGTGATGTTGCCTACGAGCGGTGCAAATTGCATCACGTCATCTGGTGGCGTCACGGCGGGTTGACCGACCTCGACAATCTGATCCCGATCTGCTCGAAACACCACGGCCGCATCCACCACCACAACTGGGTCATCGAACTCGGACCCAACCGCGAACTCACCTTGCGACTACCCGACGGAACCGTCCAAGCGACCGGACCACCCAACCGACGAACCGCCGCCTGACCGCGACGATCGGCACGCGGACGGATCGCGAAGAACGACAGAGGGTGAGGATGGCGAGGTCGAACAGGGCGTCGCCCCGGCACACCGCGGACGATCCGATTGATCAGCGGCCGTCCGAGTGGCGAGCTGCTTGCTCGATCTGGTCGCACAGCCTGCGCCAGCCCGCGGGATCGTCGATGCGCAGGTTGTCGTGCCCCTCGAGCAGGCCAGCTGAACCGTCGATGAGCTCGCGGACGATGTCCGCGTGGCCAGCGTGGCATTGCGTCTCGGCCGTGACGTGCACGAGATCGTGATGGAGCGTGACCGGGCTGTCGCCCCACCATGGCACCCGCCCGATCGCGTCGAGAGGGAGATCGTCGATCGTTGCGTCGGCGACGGCCCACGTGTCGCGCCACACAGTGACGATGCGCTCCCGTCTGGTCAGGTTAGGCTGATCTCACCGAATCGCCGGGCTGATTCGATCGGTGCCTGAAGGCCCCTGCCCGGTTCGTACGTTCCCGAACCACGGAGGCCCTTCCATGTCCGACACCGCCACAGCTTCGACCACGTCCTCGTCACCGGTCGCAACCCGCAAGGATTTTCGCGTCGCCGATCTTTCGATGGCACCCTTCGGCCGCAAGGAGATGATCCTCGCCGAACACGAAATGCCCGGCCTGATGGCCCTGCGCAAGGAGTACGGCGAGTCCAAGCCGCTCGCCGGTGCACGCATCTCCGGCTCGCTGCACATGACAATCCAGACTGCTGTGCTGATCGAGACCCTCACCGACCTGGGCGCCGAGGTGCGTTGGGCCAGCTGCAACATCTTCTCCACACAGGACCACGCCGCGGCCGCAGTCGTCGTCGGCCCCCACGGCACCATGGAGGATCCACAGGGTGTCCCCGTGTTCGCCTGGAAGGGCGAGACGCTCGAGGAGTACTGGTGGTGCACCGACCAGATGATGACCTGGCCCGACGC
>JBGTEH010000601.1:0-3145 GCA_041747915.1 Ilumatobacteraceae bacterium | reverse complement strand
CAGCAGCAGCGACAACCTGACGCTCGACAGCGTCGAGTTGGCCTCGTCGAGGCTGAACGCCTCGAAGTAGGCGCCGATGCGTGGGATGTCCCAACCGACCACCACGTTGAGTTCGTCGTCGATCTCCACGATCTGGCTCGCGGACGTCGCATCGTCGATGACCCGCGTGGCCAGCGGCGGCGGGAGGTCGGGGTTCTGGAAGGTGGCCGCACCGCCGGTCCATCGGCCGCCGTACCAGACCAGATAGTCCTGCACGCCGATTCGTTCGAGTGATGCCGTGGCCGAATCGGCGTTCGTCGGCAGCGTGCGCAGGTCACGTTCGACACCCTGGGCGTTGCGCTGCGATGTCGAGATCGCCGTGTCGACGCGCTCGGACACGAGGCTGGATCGGGTGAGCCCATAGGTGGTCGTGGCGAGGAACACCGACAGCAACAGCGAGCCGAGCGTGAAGATCAACAGGATTCGTCGGCGCAGCCCCAGCGCGGCGGGCCGGGAACGGTCGACCAGGCGACGGATCCAGCCGCCCTCGTTCACGTCTGGAGCCGGTACCCGAGCCCGCGAACGGTGACGACGTGGCGAGGATTGGCCGGATCGGCCTCGACCTTGGTGCGCAATCTCCGAACGTGCACGTCGACGAGACGGCCGTCACCGAAGTAGTCGTAACCCCACACCTTGTCGAGCAGCGCCTCGCGGCTGAGCACCTTGCCTGGGCTCTCGGCGAGTTCGCAGAGCAGGCGGAACTCGGTCTTGGTGAGGTGTACCTCGACGCCCTCGCGCAGCACCTTGCCCTCGTCGGGGATGAGTTCGAGGTCGCCGAAACTCAGCCGCGAGTGGCCGTGGACGGTCGGGCGGATCCGGCGCAGCAACGCACGGATGCGGGCCGACAGTTCCTTCGGGGCGAACGGCTTGGTGAGGTAGTCGTCGGCGCCCGCTTCGAGACCGGCGACCACGTCGTGGGTGTCGTTGCGCGCGGTCACCATCACGACGGGCACGTCGCTCGTGCGGCGCAGCGTGCGGCACAGTTCGAATCCGTCGATGCCCGGCAGCATGATGTCGATGAGCACCACGTCGGGGTTGGAGCGCTGGAACATCTCGATCGCCTGTTCGCCACTCTCGGCCTCGTCGACGATCCAGCCCTCGTCCTCGAGGGCGAGCTTGACCGCCGAACGGATGCGTTCATCGTCTTCGACGGCCAGGATGCGTGTACCCACGCCCCCATGATGGCGCATCCGGCGCCCGATCGACGACCACCATCGCAATTGGACGCTGCGCGCCTCAGGGGTGGGAGTCGATCCGGTTGATCGTGGCGACGAGGGCGTCGCTGATGCCGGGCGCGGCAGCGACGGTGGCGGTCGGTCCGGGCGGGCCATCGGCGAGATCGCACGTGATCGCTCCGGCCTCGCGCGCGATCAGCACGCCGGCGGCGAGGTCCCAGGAGTTCAGGTACTCCTCGAAGTACGCGTCGACGCGCCCGCACGCCACGTTGCACAGGTCGATGGCGGCCGAGCCGAGTCTGCGCACATCGCGAACCAGAGGGAGCAGCTGCGCCAACCGTTCGGCCTGCTCGCGCCGCCGTTCGGCCGAATAGCTGAATCCGGTGGCCATGAGGGCATGCGACAGGTCGGTGACCGACGAACACGTGATCGACCGTCCGTTCATCGTGGCGCCTCGACCTCGAGCGGCGGAGAAGAGCTCGTCGGTCACGGGGATGTACACCGCCCCGGCGAGCGAGCCGTGGCCGTCGACGACCGCCACCGACGTGCACCAGGCGGCGAGGTCGTAGACGAAGTTGGCAGTTCCGTCGATCGGGTCGATGTGCCACTCGAGGCCCGACGTGCCGGCATGGTCGGTTCCCTCCTCGCCGACGATCGCATCGTCGGGCCGCAGCGACTGCAACCCCTCGACGATCAGGCGTTCCGCGTCGCGGTCGTACTGCGTCACCGGGTCGGTGGGGCTCGACTTGGTGTCGTGAGCCACAGGTTGACCGATTCCCAGCGCGCGACGCCCGGCGAGTGCACCGGAACCCGCCTGTCGGGCGAGGTCTTCGGCGACTGCGCGCAGTGCGCCGACGTCAGGTGTGCTCGATGGAGGGGTCATGGGTGATTGGTGTCCATGGTTCGACGTGCTCAGCGCGGCGCATGGCCCGCGCCGTCGCGATCTTCGATCTCGCGCCACTCGCCGATCGCTCGCATCACGAGCACGGCGACGACCGCCATGCCGCCCGCCGCCGCCAGAGCGCCGATCAACAGACCGAGGCCTTCCCACACGCCGCAGTCGCCGTCGCACTGCAGCGACACGAGTGAGTAGCCGATCATCGCGCCAGCCAGGCCACTCAAGCAGATGGCGGCGAACGCGGCGACGCGCACACCCACCGATGGAAGTGCCGACAGCGATCCGTCGCTCTGGTTGGGAACCGGGGTGCTCACGAACACGCAGCGTATCGGTGGCATCTCGACCGCTTCGGTGCGCTCGCGCCAGACTGGTCGAGTGGGGCGCCGCCGGCACATTCTTCACGTCGACATGGATGCGTTCTTCGTGTCGGTGGAATTGCGCCGTCGCCTGGATCTCGTCGGACAGCCTGTGGTGGTCGGTGGAACCGGCCGACGCGGTGTGGTTGCCGCAGCCTCGTACGAGGCGCGACGGTTCGGCGTGCGCTCGGCGATGCCGTCGGCCGTGGCGCGGCGACGCTGCGCGCACGCAGTGTTCCTGCCCGGCGATCACTCGCTGTACAGCGAGGTCAGCGCGCAGGTCCGCGAGATCCTCGATCGTTACACACCGCTGGTCGAACCGCTCTCGCTCGACGAGGCGTTCCTCGATGTCACCGGCTCGATCGGGCTCTTCGGATCGGCGCCGGCGATCGCCGCTCAGATCCGCGCCGATGTCAACGCGGAGCTCGCCTTGGCGTGCTCGGTCGGAGTCGCCGCCAACAAGTTCATCGCCAAGCTCGCATCGGTCGAGGCAAAACCCACGGCGACGCCCGCTGGCGTTCTGCCAGGGCGCGGGGTGGTCGTGGTCGATGCCGGTGACGAGCACGCGTTCCTGCGACCGCTCCCGGTGCAGCGTCTGTGGGGCGTGGGGCCGGTCACGCTCGACAAGCTGCAACGCATCGGGGTCCGCCTGGTCGGCGACCTCGCCGCCATCGACG
>JBGTEH010000600.1:0-4525 GCA_041747915.1 Ilumatobacteraceae bacterium | reverse complement strand
CGCGGTGTAGAGCGCGTCGATCTTCGCGGAGGCGGTGGCGTATTCGTCAGCGACGGTCTTGTTCGCGATGCGGGCGTAGGTGAGCGTCATGCGCAAGCTGCGATGGCCGAGCATCGTGGCGATTGCTTCGAGTCGCATCCCGGTGTTGATGGCATGTGTTGCGAAGGTGTGGCGCAGCTGATGCGGGTGAACGTGGCCCAAGCCGGCGGCGGTGGCGACGCGGGTGACGATGCGCCGGACGCGGTGGCGGTCGAGTGGTTTGCCGTCATCGAGTAGCCGGTCGCCGGTGGGTGGGTGCTCAGCGAGCCATTCGGCCAGCAGGCGGGTGGCGTTGGGGTGCATCGGCACGAGTCGGTCGTTGTGGAGCTTGCCGACCGGGACCCGGATCCAGGGGGCGCCGTGGAGTTCGACAAGGGCGTCACGCTCGAGGCCGCAGAGCTCGTCGGCGCGCATCCCGGTCCGGGACAGCAACTCGATGACGAGCCGATCGAAGGGTGCTGCGACGGCAGCTGCCGCGGCGAATCGGGCGGCTTGGATGTCGTCGAGAAACCGTGGCAACGGGTCATCAGCCACGGGCACATCGACGGAGAAGATCGGGATCCGCATCGGCGCGTCGGGCCAGTCCCATTCGATGATCCGGTCGAAGAACGAGCGCAGCATCCCGAACCGTTGACGGATTGTGTTGCGTGCCGGCGGCCGTCCGGCGGCGGTGATGTGGGCGACGAAGAACAACTTGAACCCCTCGATGTGGGGTCGTCGAACGTCCACGAAGCCGCCCAACTCCGGATGGTCGGTGACGAGGAATCTGGCGAAGCAACGCAAGGTGTTGTCGGCGACGTCAACGGTTGCGGGGCGCATCGACACGGCCAGCTGATCCAGATACGCCCAGGCAGTGACAGCGAACTGCGGGGCATGAGCGATCACCGGATCCCAATCGCGATGACGACCGTCGCCGTCGATCGAGGCGTCACCGAGGGCGGCGATGGCGCTCATCGCAAGATCCCGACGCTGGCATCGATCAGTTCACTGGCGCGTTGATACTCACCCGCAAGCCAGTCATCAGCGAGATGCAGATACAACCTGGTCGACTCGATCGAGCGGTGACCGGCCTGGGCTTGGATTGCTTCCAACGCCATGCCCGCCTCACGCAACCGGGTCAGACAGGTGTGACGAAGCTGATGGCATGTCGCCCGTTGCAGACCGGCGCGGGTCTTGGCCGACGCGACGATCTGTTCCAGCCCGTTGATCGACAACGGCTGACCACGCCGGGCGGTCTTCAACACCACGAACAACGCCTCGCTGGTCGTGTCGGGTCGCTCGAGAGACAGGTAGTTCGACACGCTCTGGAAGAACTGGGCCGACATCGGGATCAACCGTTGGTGACCGCCCTTGCCATCGGCGATGAACACCCGCCGGTTCGTTGGCTGCAAGTCCTCCATCCGCAACCCGATCACCTCGCAGCACCGCAACCCGCCCAACACCATCGCTTCGAGCATCGCCCGATCACGCCACCGGCGAACCGCGCCCAACAACGCGATCACCGCATCAGGATCCAACACCTTCGGCAACGTTCGCGGCGCGCGGATCAACGGCGACCCCGACGGTCGGCCACCCGCACCCGTTCGACGCGTGGCTATCCCCCGAGGCACCGGGTTGGCTGACATCTCACCGCACAACACCAACCAGTTGAACAACCCCGACATCACCGCCAACCGGCGACGAATCGTGCGAGCCGCCAGCCCGGACTCCCCGTCGGCCAGACGCACCACCCCGGTGTCATCGCGGCTACGACGCTGCGCCGCGATGAACTCGAACACATCCGCCGAGGTGACCGCCGACGGTTCCTTGTCGATCACCGCGAAGAACACCCGCAGATCCGACACCGTCGCCAACACCGTGTTCGGCCGGCACCGAGCCGCCACGAACTCGACATAGCGATCCAACACCTCAGCCCGCCCAGACGGACCTACAACAACCTCCAACGACGACATCCCAGCAATCTCCGATCAGCCACTTGCACTCCTCGACGAGAAGCAGACCGAAGCCTCATCGATTACCGGAATATCTACAGTTCGGCGCTAGCTGTGGTCGGTCGTTGAATCCGTCAGGACCGCCGTGGTGACCCAGTGCCGAAGCGCCTCGATCCCACGCTGGAGTCGGGCTTCGTCGTAGGAGCCCGGTGGCGCCCACGACTGGGTTCGAAGTTCGTCGATCATGTCGAGTTCAGACCAACAAAGCTCGAAACGGTCGCGGATGTCAGCGTCATGTGGGTCCGCTTCGATGATCAGCCCGCGTAGATCGTCGACCAGCCTGGTCAGATCAATCTCATCGTTCTCGAACGCCCGCACGCGCTCAAGCATCCTGTTCCACATCGCTCGCTGATGGTCGTCCACCCGAGCATCCTTCCTGATGCGTTCCTCCGTGAAGCGCACCAAGCGGCAGTTCGGTGCGCTTGAGTCTCGCGTCGGTTGGTCCGGCCGCGTCTGGAATGCTTTCGTTCGTGCGTTGGAGGGCGAGCGCCTTGCTCCTAGTGGTCGTGGCTGGATGTACCGCGGATGCATCTAGCACCTCCGTGATTCCCGAAGCCGTCGATGTTTCATCAGACCGCCGAACGGTTGCGGTTCGAACGGGGTATCCGGCGAGCCTTAACTGTGGAAAGGATCCCGGCGGGCTGACCGTCGAGGTCGAAGGCGACATCGCCACCGTTGATGCTGTGATGGCCGAGACGGGCGCCGACCGATGCACGCTCGAATGTGGGGCAGTAACGCAGAGCGTGACGCTCAGCGAGCCCCTGCCCGAAGGCGTGCAATTCGAGACACCGTCGAACGCAGAGCCCGGATGCGGCGGTGTGAGCGAACTGTTCGTAGCGAGCGACTCGATCCCTCCCGAGGAGCCCTGTCAGCGTCCGGCGGCCGCTGCGAGCGAACTCGACCGGTCCTTGATTCCGGTGCCGCCTCCGCCGTCGGATACCGGCAGGGAGGAGTTCGGTGCCGAAGTCATTCGAACTCTCACTCCAATGGTTGTCGGCGCTGATGCCGGATCGACGGTCGCCCAGTTGCGTGCCGCTGGTTGGACCGTGACGGTCGGAGAGCGGACCCAAACATCGACGACGGCTACCCCCGACCTGCTCTGGAGTCGGTTGACGATCACCACGTGCGACGGCCTTGTCGACGAGGTCACGTTCGATTGACCGCATCAACGCACCGAGCGGCAGTTCTGCGTGCCTGGCGTCAGACGTTGTCGCCGAACATCTGATGCATCTCGAGGAGGCCGATCGGAGTATCAGCCGCGATCTTGATGCGCTCCGGTGTACTTGACTTCGGTCGTCGACGTTGTCGTGCGAGTGGGCGAACGTCTCCCTCAAGGACGGCCATCGTTGCGAACGCGACGACATGTCCCAGTGTGATCCGACGCCCGGTCACAGGCAGTGGCCACGTCTCGTCGTAGTAGGTGGCGGCGATTCGCCATGCGGCGAGGAGCTCGTCGTCGGACATGGCGAGAGCGGCCTCCGCGAGGTCGTCTTCGCCGAAGGCCCACAGGTCGGACGCAGCCCCTCCGAGTGAGAACACGACTCGAAGCTCTCCCACGGGCACAGATTGCTCGAAGTGGAGCGCGATTGCCAGCACCGAGCGGCAGTTCGGCTCTAGCCGCAGTTCTGCTCAGCCATCTGGGCGCGGAGCGAGTCGCGCTCGATCGAACGTTCCGTGGTGGCCTTCACCGAGTCCCACGACGGGTCGGCGGTCGTGGGTGGGCTTTCGAGCGCGGCGATCTGATCAGCTAGATCTGAGCATGAGTTCCCGTCAGACGAACAGCCTGCCGCGGCGAGCATCGTCATTGCGACCGCTGCCAGGCCGAAGGTCCGTCTCATGTCGCCAAGTCTGCCGCAACGCGGGTCACAGAGCGGCAGCTGTGCGCCGCCGCCGCCAGCAAATCGATAGGACTCCGCTTCTGCCTGTAGTGCTTCCGGCCAGACGGCCATGAACGGAAACATCTTCTCGTCCCACCATGGCGTGTCCTCGACGAAGGAAACCGAGATGGCGTTCTGCACATACTCGTCCCCGTCGGTCAGCCCCGTCGCGACGACCCCGAGGCAACGGTTCAACGCGTCCGTCTCGTCCGCGTCAAACATCGCGACTGCCAGTCGTAGAAGATCGGCGGCGACGAGGTGAAGGAGGATCTCGCCGTGGTCCTGTAAGTGCTCCTCGACGACGGGGCACGACTCGGGACACTCCCGGACGAGGTCGTCAATGAACCGCTCCTTCGTCATTGGCACCCGAGCAGATTGCCCGGTATGGGCGCGAGACGCAAGTGTCGATCTCAGCCGAGAGCCGCCCGGTACTGGCACGCATAATCACTGTGACATCGTTCCCGATGGTGACCGACTTCGGCCCAACCGTGACGCGAGATAATGCCGGCACCAGCGGCGGATCAGGGAGTCGGTAATGATCGGGACGTGAAGCTGCTTCTGCTGCATCCGCTCCCTCTGGACGGATCGATCTTCTCTGACGATCTGCGGTCGCTCGTC
>JBGTEH010000599.1:0-11131 GCA_041747915.1 Ilumatobacteraceae bacterium | reverse complement strand
CAGGCGGGCGGGTGCGAGCGGAACGAGACCGGCGCCATCGGGCGCGAAGTAGCCGACGACATCAGCGAGCAGATCGATCTCACCGGCGTCGACGAACATACTGACGCGACCTCCTCCACCGAGCTTGCAGACCACGAGGTTCGGAACCGTCTGGCCGGCCACGAAGTTGAGGTTCGAGATCACCGGCTGCGTCTCACCGCTCGGCCACACCGAGACGTACCCACCGACGCTCGGCTGCACGGCGGTGATGTTCAACACGACCGCTTCGGCGCCGCCGACGGGAACGCCGCCGCGCCCGGTCACCTCTACGTCGATCGCTGCCGGTCCCCTGACCCGCCCGATCGGGACGCCGTTGCCGACGCGCGTGTCGAGCACGCGCTGCGGAACGAGCGGCACCAGCCGTGTTGCCGGGGTCGGTCGGAAGTACCCCATCACGTCGACGATGCAGTCCACGGATCCGAACGGGTTGAAGATCGCGATCCGTCCGTCGGGTCCGAGGCCGACGATCGACATGTTGGGCACCGCTCGCCCCGGACCCAGGTTGAGCGTTGATGAAGGCGGAAGCGGCGTTGCGCTCGGGAACACGGTGAGGAACGTCGGTGCGGTTGCGTTGACGGCCGTGACGTTCACTGCTGCCGCCACGACACCATCGACCGGGACGCCACCGGCTCCTGCGATCTGCACGGCGATCGTCTCACCGGCCGAGATCGGCGTGCGGCGCCCGTCGACGCCGAGACGGGTGTCGCAGATTCGCACGGGCGTCAGTGCCACGAAGTGACCGACCCCACTCGTCGCTCCGCCACCGCCCGCGCTCGGACCGGGTGTGACAACCACAGGCGTTGCAGGAGGGGGGCTCGACCCCACGACGCCTGGCGCCCTGGCGAACAACGCGAGATCCTGTACGGGACGGCCGAGCACGTCGGCTCCGCCGCCGCCGAGCCATCCGTCGATGATGCTGCCGTAGTAGTCGCGGAAGTCGACGTGGAACGCCATACGGTCCCACCTCCGCAGACCCGCGAGCGAGGGGCGTTGCCCGCGAAAGCCGCCGCGCACGTTCGCGCCGAGCACGAAATGCGGAGCCGACGTGCCGTGGTCGGTACCGGATCCGTCGTTGCTCCAGCTGGTTCGCCCGAACTCGGAGAAGGTCATGATCGTCACGCGTGACGCCCAAGCCGGGTCGAGCACCTGGAAGAATCGGGCGACTGCTGCGTTGAGTTCCTGCATCCGGGCGGAGTGTTGATTCGGCTGGCCGGCGTGACTGTCGAAGTCGCCCCATCCGGCGCCGAGCACGCGGAAGCCGAGATTGGCATTGATGAGCCGGGCCATCACTTCCATGTCGGCGACCAGTTCGGTGGGCGAGAGCTGATCGTCGGGTGGGATGATCGGCGCAAGCGTCTGGGCGACATCCAGCTGATCGACCATCGCCTGGCCGACGCGACCCCGCCACGTGGCCGGATCGCCGACACCGAGGCGACGAATAGCGGAATACACCTTCTGGTCTCGGGAGCCCGTGCCCGCCCCGAACGCAGGTCGTCCGGCCGGAACGGCGGTCCCCTGTTGTCGCTGGCCGATCAGGTGCAGTGGCACCGACTGACCGATCTCGGCAGCGGCGAAGAGGTCCTTGCTCGTGCCCAGTCGACCGTCGAGCCATCGTCCGATCCACCCCGATGACGGGATCCCGGTCGGGCGTCCCGACATCCATTTCGCCATCGAACTGAAGTGGCTCAGGTCGGCGTCGGGGTAGCCGACGCCTTCGATGATCGCGAGCTGTCCGGCATCCCAGAACCGCTTGAACTCGGTGAGCGCGGGGTTGAGGCCGCTCTCGCCGTCGAGTCGAAGTGCCGCCGATCCGGAGATCGCCAGCGAGCCGTGTTGGGTGCGGTAGTTGCCGTCGTTGAACGGAACCACGGTGTTGAGCCCGTCGTTGCCTCCGTACATGCCGAGCACGATGAGGATGCCGTCGTTGGCGCCGATGGGGCCGGCCGCCCACACCGACGGATCGAGGCCGGGGAGGTCGATGTTGAGGAGCGACCCGCCGTTGCTGGCGATCACGCCCGCGCCGACACCCATGCCGATCAGCTGCAGGAATCGGCGGCGGTCGAGAGCGAACGGGTCGGTCTCGGTGATGCTGAGGTGGCGCAAGGCGTCGGAGGTGGAGATGTCGGGATCGAGCATGTCAGGCCACGTGCATCTCGGGGACGAGCATCATCAGCAGCACGGCGTCGTTTCGTTCCCACACCGAGGCGCCATTCGCAAAGCGCAGCACCTCGGCGCGTGAGGCGTCGGCGAGTCGGATCCCCATGTACTGCTCCAAGAGTGCGATGTAGTTCGCGTTCGCGAGTGTCGGCACGCCTGCGACGTTCTCCGTCACCTCTGCATTGGTGAGGCTGCCGTTGCGCAGTGAGATCGTGCCGGTGCCACCGGCCTGCCAGTAGGTTCGTGTCGCTGCCCAGGTGACGCTCTGCGCAGTTCGGGCACGCCCTTCCATCGCGCTGGCATTCACCCAGTAGCCGTTCGGGCGCCAGCCCGACACGTTCGGCGGGTGCAACAGCCTCTGGCCCATCGAGTCCATCAGCCAGATCGCGTTGACGAACGCCGACCGCTTGCCCGTGGCGTGGAGCAGAGCAACGGTGTACTCCACCGGCGTTCGCACGAGCCCGGCCTTCACCGAGTCGGTGTAGAACGCCGGGTGGGTCAACAACGCCGTCACCCACGGCCGCACGTCGAAGCTGTTCGACACCAACGCTGCGCGCATCGCGTCGAGGACATCGGCGGGCGGCGCTCCCTCGGTGGCGAACCCGTTCCACAGCTTGCGCGACAGGAACTCGGCCGCGACATCGCTGGTCGCCCGGTTGCGGTTGGCGACATTGGTGGCCGTGGCGGGCACGATGCCGCTTCCCAGCAACACGTCGATCGTCTCGGGGCCGTGCTGCGTCCATGCCGTCGGCGAGGCGTCGGCGTTGATCGTGCGACCGAGGAACGACTTTGCACGGCTGTCGTGCCACTCGGGGCGCCACCGGTAGGGGCTGACTTCGTCGTCCCACTGATCGCCGTGGCCGGTCCACGCCGCCGTGGAGGCCTCGACATCGGCCTCGGTGTAGTTGCCGACGCCGAGCAGGACGAGTTCCATCAACTCGCGGGCGAAGTTCTGGTTCGGCGACGACGCCCTGTTCTGGTTGTTGTCGAGGTAGCGCAACATCGCCACCTGGGTCGACATCGTTCGCGCCAACGAGCGCACGTTGCCGAGGCCCGACACCCTCCACAGATCGATCTGTTCGCGCATCGCGACGGCCGAACCGACCTTGCCGATGTCGCTACAGAAGTGGCCGTGCCAGAAGAACGCCATGCGCTCCTGGAACGGGCGGACGGAATCCGACGCCATCTGGTCGAGCCAGAAGTGCGACAACTCCACCCCGCGCTCCCAGTCGGTCGTGCTGGTGAACGTGACCGAAGGTGGCGCCGCCGCCACCGCCAGGATGTTCTGCACAGCGGCCGAGATCGAACCCGAGGCGAGGAGTTCTGCAACACGGTCGTTCCGGTCGACGAACTCGGTTCGTCGCAGGAGGTGGCGGACGTTCGCCTCGTTCAGCGCGGGCTCTGGCATATGGGCCTCGACGGTGGTATCGACCGCCGTCACGCCGCACTTGAGCGATTCGCTGTGGAATGTTGCGGCGCGTCGGCGCCGGTGCGCTCAGTCCTCGTTCGGAGTGGCGGGAGCGTTCTTGCGCTGCCCGTAGCGCTTGTTGAAGCGCTCCACGCGACCACCGGCGTCGACGAGCTTCTGCTTGCCCGTGAAGAACGGGTGGCACTCGTTGCAGAGTTCGACGGTGAGGTCACCGTCGACGGTCGACTTGGTCGTGAACGTGTTTCCGCACGAGCAGCGAACAGTGGTGTCGGTGTACGTGGGATGGATGTCGGCCTTCATGTCAGATCTCCTGTGGATGGCTGAACGGGCGACCCTGTGCCCCCGATCGTCATCCGGATCGGCGATCCAATCTACCGAACGATCCTGACAATGAGACGCGGGGCAGCTTGGGGCCCCGCGTCTCATTCGCCTCGATCACATCGACGGTTGCTTGGCGATCTCCGCGAGGAACTCGTCGTTGGTGCGGAAGGTCTTGAGCCGGTCGATGAGCAGTTCGAGGCCTGCCGCGGCACTGCCGTCCTGGGCAAGACCCGACAGCACCCGGCGCAACTTCCAGACCTGCTGGAGTTGCTTGCGGTCGAAGAGCAACTCCTCGTGGCGCGTCGACGACGCATCGACGTCGATCGCAGGATAGATCCGACGCTCGGCGACCTTGCGGTCGAGACGCAGCTCCATGTTGCCGGTCCCCTTGAACTCCTCGAAGATCGCCTCGTCCATCCGGCTGTTCGTGTCGACGAGAGCAGTGGCGAGAATCGTGAGCGAGCCGCCCTCCTCGACGTTGCGGGCCGAGCCGAAGAACTTCTTCGGTGGGTACAACGCGCCGGCGTCAATGCCGCCGGAGAGGATCTTGCCGCTCGCCGGAGCGGCGAGGTTGTAGGCACGGCTCAGACGCGTGATGCCGTCGAGCATGATCACCACGTCGCGTCCGTCTTCGACCATGCGCCGTGCTTTGGCGATCGTCATCTCGGCGACGTGGGTGTGCTCCTCGCTCGGGCGGTCGAACGTCGACGAGATCACCTCACCACGCACGCTGCGGCGCATGTCGGTGACCTCCTCGGGCCGCTCGTCGATGAGCAGCACCATCAGGTACACCTCGGGGTTGTTGAGTTCGATCGACTTGGCGATGGTCTTCATCACCGTGGTCTTGCCAGCCTTGGGAGGCGACACGATGATGCCGCGCTGGCCCTTGCCGATGGGCGACACGAGGTCGATGATGCGCGCCGTCATGTTCGCCGGATCGCTCGGGTCCTCGAGGGTCAGCCGCTGGTCGGGGAACAGCGCCGTGAGGCTCTCGAAGTGCGGCCGCTTCTTCGCGAGTTCGGGATCTGCACCGTTGACGGTGTACACCTCGAGCAGGCCCGGGTTCTTCTCGTTGCGCCCGGCGGGGCGGACCTTGCCGGTGATGTGATCGCCCTTGCGCAGGCCGTACTGACGGGCCAGCTTCAACGGGATGTAGGCATCGGACTTGGTCGGTAGGTAGCCATCGATGCGCAAGAAGCCATATCCCTCGTCGCGGATGTCGAGGTAGCCGTCGACGTCGACAGGCTCGGTGCTCTCGAAGCCGTGATCCTGCTCGATCAGCTCGACGTCCTCGCCCTGGGGACCCTCTTGGCCGCCGCGTCCCTTGCGACGACGCCGCCGGCGCTTGTTGCCCTCGCCGGCATCGCCTTCGTTGCGATTGCGGTTGGCGCCCTGGTCGTTGCGGTTGGCGCCCTGGTCGTTGCCTCGATTTCGAGTCGCGCCCTGATCACCGCTGCGCGCCGCGCCGCCTTCGTTGTTGTTGTTGCCGCTCCCGCGGTTCGAGCCTTGGTCACCGGTGCGGGTCACATCGTTGGCGGTGCGATTGGTGCTCTGCTCGCCGTCGCTCGTGTTTCGAGCAGAGCTGGGCGAACCGCTGCGCTCGTCGCGCCCGCGACCGCCACCCGAATGGCCATTGCGACCCGGTGTGGAGCGATCGGACGTGGCACGGTCGGTCGACGTGGCTGCCGACGACTCGTTGGCGGCGAACTCGATCTCCCAGTCGGCGAGTGGTTCGCCGTCGGAACCGAGCACGACCTTCGCTGATGTCGGGCTCTCCGCATGATCGCCGTTGGCCGATGATGTGCTCGACGGCGCTGCGGACGGCGCGGGGGGCGCCGAGGGTTCGGTCGGCGCGACCTCGATGCTCGGAGCCGGCGCTGGAGCGTTGCTCGGACCGGTCGTGTCGAGGATCTTGTCGATGATGTCCGACTTCTTGAGTCGGGCATTGACCTTGACGCCCAGCGCCTTGGCCATTTCCAGAAGTGTGTCCTTGTCCTTCGATTCGAGGATGGACTGTTCGAGTGCCGCTGCGGCCACGAGGGTTCCTCTCTTCTCGTGTGCCGGGGGCACCACGAGTGTTGGAGTACCAGGGGAAGGGGGTGTGGGTGGCGCACGACGCGCCGCTGACGATTGTCCCCTGGAGAATTCGCACACGTCCGAGATCTCGGGGTGCGGCTCGGGCTGACCGAGCGACCGTCAATATACCAGCAACCCCCGCCCCCACCACGCATCCCCCACATCCCGAAAAATGAGCCGTGCTGCCCGCTGAGCGGGTAGATCCCCGCACATTTCGTCCGACCGGATTCGAAAACTCCGAAATGTGCGCTGTAGTGCCCGCTCAGCGGGCTCAGCAGCGCATTTTTCGGAACGGGGAAGTCAGAGGTGGGTGAGGCGTTCGACGAGGAATTGGACGGCGCGGAGATCGTTGGCGACGGTCTCGGTCCGTTCGGGACGGTCGAACAGATCGGCGAGATGGTCGGGCAACGCCGGACGGCACCCGGTGGCGCGCTCGACGGCGTCGGGGAACTTGGCCGGATGTGCGGTGGCCAGGCTGACCACTGGATGATCGGGCCCGTCGAGGCTGGCGAACAGCGACGCTGCCGCCGTGGCCGTCGCCGTGTGGGGATCGATCAGCATGCCGGTGGCGCGGTGGATCCGTTCGATCTCGCCGATCGTCGCGACGTCGTCGAACGCCGCGGCCCGAAAGTGTCCCGTGAGATTCTGCTCACGTTGGTCGGGCTCCACGTCGAGGCGGCCCGTCGAGCGGAACCGCGTCATCTGCTCGGCTGTCATCCCACCGTCGCGACCGTTCATCTCGAACAGCAGCCGCTCGAAGTTCGACGACACCTGGATGTCCATCGACGGGCTCAGCGTCGGCACCACGTCGCGAGCGCTCATGTCGCCGTCGTTCATGAACCGCGTCAAGATGTCGTTGGTGTTCGACGCGACGATGAAGCCGCGAATCGGCGCACCCATCTCGCGTGCGATCCAACCGGCGAGCACATTTCCGAAGTTCCCCGTCGGCACACTGAACGTCACCGGATCGGCGAACGTCTCCGCGGCGGTCACGTAGTAGACGGTCTGCGCCATCACTCGCGCCCAGTTGATCGAGTTCACGGCCGACAAGCGATTGCGCTCTCGGAACGCTGCGTCGTTGAACATTGCCTTCACGAGATCCTGGCAGTCGTCGAACGTGCCTTCGACGGCGACCGCATGAGCGTTCGGCTGATCGACCGTGGTCATCTGACGTCGCTGCACCTCGCTTGTTCGACCGAGCGGATAGAGGACCACGATGTCGACGTGCTCGCACCCGGCGACCGCATCGATCGCCGCCGAGCCCGTGTCGCCGCTCGTCGCTCCAACGATCGTCACTCGTTGCGCTCGCTCGCCGAGTACGTGGTCGAACATCCGCCCGACCAACTGCAACGCGACATCCTTGAACGCGAGGGTCGGGCCATGGAACAGCTCCTGCAGCCAGAGTCGATGGTCGAGCTGCACGAGCGGGACGACGGCTCGATGACGAAACGTCGCGTACGCCTCGGTACACAGCCGGGTCAGTGTCAGCTCGTCGAGGTCGGGCTCGACGAACGGCAGCATCACCTCGACGGCACGCTCGACGTAGGTCACCGCCGAGCTGGGGGCGAGCGTCGGCCAGCGCTCGGGAACGTACAGCCCGCCGTCGTTTGCCAACCCTGCGACGAGCACATCGGAGAAGCCGAGTTCCGGGGCGCTCCCGCGAGTGGAGACGTAGCGCACGTCAGTCGCCGATCACGCGCAGCAGCCCGCCGACCTTGCGCACCACTTCGAGTTCGCGCAGCGCCCGCACCGTTGCTTGCACATCGGACTCGCGCGCCTCGTGCGTGATGAAGACGAGCCGAGCATCGGGCCCATTGCCCTCCTGCTCGGCGGCGCGGATGCTCACACCATGCTGTGCGAACACGCCGGTCACGGCATGGAGCACGCCGGGCCGATCGGCGACGTCGAGGCCCAACAGGTACTCGGCCGATGTCTCGTCGATCGCCCGCACCCGCGCCGTCCCGAGCACGCCGAGCGAACCGTGCGTCCCATTGCGCAGATTGATCGCCGCGTCGACGACGTCACCGAACACCGCGCTCGCAGTCGGCGCTCCGCCGGCGCCGCGTCCGTAGAACATGAGCGAGTCGACGAAGTCACCCTCGACGAACACCGCATTGAAGCTGTCGCGCACGGACGCCAACGGGTGCTGCAGAGGCACCATCGTGGGATGCACGCGCACGCTGATCTCGCCAGAGTCGGAGTCACGCTCGACGATGCCGAGAAGTTTCACGACGTAACCGAGGCGGTGCGCGATGGCGATCTCCGCTCCGGTGATCTGGCTGATGCCCTCGTGGTAGACGTCGCCCGCGACGACCTTCGCGCCGAACGCCACGGTTGCGATGATCGCCGCTTTCGCGCCGGCGTCGAAACCTTCGACATCCGCTGTGGGATCGCGCTCGGCGAATCCCAGGCGCTGTGCCTCGGCCAACGATGTTGCGTAGTCGGCCTCGCCGCCACCCGCAACAGCATCGGTCATCTTGGTGAGGATGAAGTTCGTGGTGCCGTTGATGATGCCGAGAACACGTCGGATCGGTTCGCCGTGGAGGCTCTCTCGCAGTGCCCGGATGATCGGAATGCCCCCCGCGACCGCGGCCTCGAAGAGCAGGTCGCGACCTGCGGCGTCGGCTGCCGCGTACAGCTCGACGCCAACGTTGGCGAGCAACTCCTTGTTCGCCGTGACGACGGGCTTGCCGTTCGCCAGAGCTTCGAGGATCAGTTCGCGCGCGGGTTCGATACCGCCGATTGCTTCGACGACGATGTCGACGTCGGGGTCGTGGACCACGGCATGCGAGTCACGGGTGAGCACTCCCTCGGCGAGTTCGACATCTCGTGGTGCCGACAGGTTCCGAACGGCGACCCGGGTCACCTCCAGTCGCAGCCCTGTGCGACGCTCGACGAACGTCGCCTGAGCCTCGACGAGTTGCACGAATGCAGCTCCGACGTTGCCGCATCCGAGAACACCGATACGGATCGACTGTGCGTTGCTCGTCACGATCGTGGAGGCTACGGGATCCGATACCTTCGCCCCGCGCCCAGTTCCGACCACCTTCACCATGCCCGCCTGTGTCTGCATCGCTCACGAGGCGCGATTGTCGTCGCGCTGCTCGCCGGCGCGTTGGTTGCGTGTGCGGCGACCGACGGCACCGGGGACGATGCGAAATCCACATCCGACACCGGCGCACCGGCAACATCGGCTCGCACCAGCGTCACCGGGTCCACAGCCATCGCGAGCCCGACGTCGACCCAGCCCCCCACAGCTTCGACACCCGCCACAACGTCCATACCGACAACGACCTCCATCGCTGCGCCGGCTCGTGCATACGACTTCTCCGAGGCGAGCAGCATCGTGGCCGAGTTCGTCGACGAACGCGATTTGAACGGCGCCGGTCTCGTAATCGTGGATCAGGCGGACGGCATCGTGTTCGAGGAGTACTGGGGCGAGTTCGCGCCGGACCGCGTGTCGCTGATCGCGTCGTCGAGCAAGATGCTCGTCGCCGGCGTACTCATGCGCCTCGACGACCAGGGCCTGCTCGACATCGACGCTCCGATCGCCGAGATCGCCGAATGGGGATCGGGCAATCCGTTGATCACGCCGGCGCAGCTCTTGTCGAACAGCTCGGGGCTGGTCGGCCTGGCACCCAACCCGGCGTACGGCCCATACGTCTGCCAGTACCTCCCCTTCGGCGACCTCCAGTCGTGCGCGCAGTCGATCTTCACGACCGACGCCGACGACGCCGACGTGATCGCGCCCGACACGACTTACCGCTACGGCGGAGCCCAGTGGCAGATCGCCGGCGCAGCGGCCGAGGTTGCCTCGGGCATGCCATGGGACGAACTCATCGCGGAGACGTACATCGAGCCGTGTGGCGTCGACTCGCTCGGGTTCAACAATCACTGGACCCAGCTCGGCCCGATCAGATTCGAGTACCCCGACCAGTTCGACAGCGACCCGTCGACTCTCGACGCCACCGAAAACCCCAACATGGAGGGCGGCGCCTACATCGACGCACCCGACTACGCCAAGCTGCTGTTGATGCACCTTCGCAGCGGACGTTGCGGCAACGAGCAGGTGTTGAGCCCGCAAGCGGTCGATCGACTTCACGCCGACCGCATCGGCGAGGTGTACGCCGGCGATGCGAACGGCTCGGGCTATGCCATGGGTTGGAGGGTCGATCGCAACTCCGGGCGCCTCCTCGACCCGGGCGCATACGGTTCGGTCCCCTGGCTCGATCTGGAGGACGGCTACGGCGCCTACCTCGTGATCGAGGCCGACGGGGGCACCGGCGAGGAGCTCGCCGGGCGGTTGTACGAATCGGTCGACGCAGCGGTGCGCACCGCTTCGTGACTCCACGAGGCTGCGTCGGCACCGCCGGTCGGCGGAGGATTGACGCACCGTCGACGCCGGCGATTCGTCGGCGTCAGCCGCGCTTCACGTCGTGGAAGCGCGATACGGCTTCAACGACGTCGTCGAATCGTCGGCGGTCGAGCACCGCTCCTTCGCGTCGCACGGCGTCGGGATCGATCGACAACAGTTGGTCGACCTTGGCGAAGCTCGGCCGGCCGCTGCGGTCCCACGCTCCCGTGCCGACGGCCACCTCGTCGTTGCGGTCGTGATCCTTCGACGTGAGCGGAACGCCGGCCAGATCATGCCCCATGCGACCGATGATCACGACCGGGCGATCCTTTCCCCGGCTCGGATCGTCTTCGTACGGCACCCACGTCCACACGACCTCACCCGGGTCCGGGTCGCCGTCGAGGTCGGGCGTGTACTCGATGGCGACGCCGCTCGCCACGGGTCGAGTGCGCGTCGTTGCCGACGTCGGTTTCGAGCTCTGGCTCTTCGACGGTCGACCGCGGAGCGTCTGCCCCAGCAGACGACGGAGGGAGCCGACCAGCGATGCCATCGGCGCAGCGTACGGCAGGCGGCCGCCGGTCGGTTCGCGTTGTCGTGACGCACAGGGCCGTCAACCGACGTCGGTTGCGAGCAGATCGGCGTAGGTTTCGCGACGCACGACGAGCCGTGCTTCGCCGTCAGCGACGAAGACCACCGGCGGACGCGTGATCTTGTTGTAGTTCGATCCCATCGAGTGCCCATAGGCACCGGTGACC
>JBGTEH010000598.1:0-6547 GCA_041747915.1 Ilumatobacteraceae bacterium | reverse complement strand
GTGCGACCGGTCTGGGCGCGGTCGTCGCCGCATCTCGCCAACACTCGACGCGCCGGAATACCCAGTTGGCGTGCGACGTAGCCGGCAACGAGCTCGCTCTGGTCGAACCCTCGGGTGCGCCGACGAGCATCGGTGGTCGGCGCCCACGTGATCACATCGAGGTCGCGATGAGCGCCGTTGGCCACGATCGCGTTCACCACGAGGCCGGCGAGGTGGCGGGCGACCTGCCGGCGATTGCGGTACTTGAGCGCCAGCACCACGTCGCGAGCGCGCCCGGTGAACGCCACGGCGGCGTGCACCCCGTGCTCGGACGTGCGCGGTGGCGGCCCGAGCAGCGCGAATCGACACGTGACACACATGGCGACGCCCGGGGCGTCACATCCTGCACAACGGCTCTGGAACAACATGCGGTCAGTCTGACCAAGGGGTGTGTCAGGGTTGCGAGGAGGGTTGCGGGGAGGGTCGTTCGACGCAGGCGTCGGTGGGGCGTTCACGATGGGGTCGTAGCGTCCCCGGGATGTCCAGGATCCTGCCGCGTGACCGACCGTTCGAGCGCGTCGCTCGATGCGTCGGCGGGCTCGCCATCTTCGGCACTGGTGTTGCGTTGATCATCCACGCCGATCTCGGCGCCGCTCCCTGGGACGTGTTCCACACCGGTGTCAGCGACCTGACCGGAATCCCGGTGGGCACGGTGATCATCCTGACCGGCGTCGCGCTGCTCCTGCTCTGGATCCCGCTGCGCGAAAGGCCCGGGCTCGGCACCGTGCTCAACGCGATCGAGATCGGGCTGGTCGTCGACCTCGTCCTTCCCGCGCTGCCCGACATCGACGCCGTCGCCGTCAGGTTCGTGACGGTGATCGTCGGCATCGTGCTCGTCGCGATCGGCTCGGGCCTCTACATCGGCTCCGGTCTGGGGCCGGGGCCGCGCGACGGCCTGATGACCGGTCTGTCACGGCGTGGCATCTCGATCCGCACCGCTCGTACTGCAGTCGAGCTCAGCGCGCTCGCCGTGGGGATCATCCTCGGAGGCGCCATCGGCATCGGCACTGCGCTGTTCGCCGTGTCGATCGGCCCGCTCGTCCACGTCGTGCTCCCGCGTCTCGCGATGGATGAGCCGCACAAGGTCGAGGTGGATCGCGTCGTGCCGCCGTTCGCCGAGTGATTCGCCTCCTACGCGTTCACGGGCCGCTCAGAGCGACGAGGCGCGATGCGAGGTGCGGCGCTGGAAGAAGTCGCCGACTTGGTTGAGCGCCAACACGGTGAACGTGAGGAACAGCGCCGGGTACAACACCTGACCGAAGTCGGCCTTGATGTCGCGACGGGCCTGGTTGATCATGTTGCCCCACGTCGGTGTCGGCAACTGCACGCTGAGGCCGAGGAACGACAGGGCCCCCTCGACCACGATCACACCGGCCGCCGCGACCATCGCGTATGCAAACAGAGTCGGCATCACGTTGGGGATGATCTCCCGCCACAAGATCGTGCGCTTCTTCGTGCCGATCGCCTCGGCCGCGGTGATGAACTCACGATTGGAGATCGCCAGGCTGTTCGCCCGCGATACGCGCATGTAGGCAGGAATCGACAGTAGACCGATCACGAAGCTGATCACGAAGAGGTCGCGCACCTCGAAGATCGAGATCAACGCCAGCAGCAGCACGAGTGCCGGGAAGGCGAGCAACACGTCGATCAACGCCATGAGCCCGGTCTCGGTCTTGCCCCGAACGAAGCCGACCAGCGAGCCGAGCACGCCGCCGACGATGACACCGCAGGTGACCGACACCACGGCGACCACCACGCTGACGTACGAACCGTGAAGGGCCCGCGAGAACGAGTCACGCGCCAGCGCGTCGGTGCCGAGCGGGTGTGCCCACGAGGGGCCTTCCAGAGGCGGCGTATCGCCGAACTCGCCGGTAGCAGGGTTGAAGCCGTTGAGTTGCAGGTTCGGATCGCCGAGCGGCAGCGACCCGTTGAACACGCGGGCGTCGAGTTGGGCATAGAGGGCGCTGGCGAAGATGAAGATCAGCCACACCGTTCCCAGCTTGGCGAGGATCGGCATCTCCCTGAACACCGCCCACGCGGTCTTGCGGGGCTGCTTGACACCTTGCGGCACCTCGAAGTCGTCGTTGGGGTCGACCAACGGAGCGACGATTCCCGGCGCCGCAACGGCAGCGGGGTCGTGCTGGATGCTGGATTCGGTGGTCGCCACGGTCAGCTCCTGCGGATGCGCGGGTCGAGCACTGCATAGAGCAGATCGACCACGGTGTTGATGATGATGAACATCACGGCGATGAACACCGTGATGCCCTGGATCAGAACGATGTCACGACCGTTGATGGCACTGATCAGCGAGAATCCGAGACCCGGGATGGCGAACAGGGTCTCGATCACGACGGTGCCGCCGAGGAGCGCCCCGAAGGCGATGCCGACGATCGTCATCAGGCTCAATGAACTCGGCCGCAGCGCGTGGCGAAAGAGGATGTAACGGTCGCTGAGCCCCTTGGCCCGAGCGGAGAGGATGTAGTCCTCCTTGAGCGTGGCGATCATGTCGGACCGGATCAGTCGCGAGAACACCGCCATCGTACCCAGTGCGAGCGCGAGCGCCGGCATGATCGAGGTCTTGAGGTTGTCGCCGACGCCGTCACTGAGGCGACTCCAGTTCGAGGCGGGCAGGACGTTGAACTTGACCGCGAACAACCAGATCAGGAAGATGCCGACGATGAAGTTGGGGATCGACAACGCGACTTGAACGGCGGCCGAACTCGTGGAGTCCTGCCACTTCGATTGCTTGTAGGCACCGAGTACGCCGATGGGAATCGCTACCACCACAGCGATGAAGATCGCCATGAAGGCGAGCTGGGCAGTCACCGGCACACGGGCGCTGATGGTGTCGCGCACCGGCTGGTCGGTGATGTAGGACTCGCCGAGGTCACCCGTGACCGCGTCGCCGAGCCAAGCCACGTATCTGACGATGAACGGATCGTCGAGCCGCAGATCTTCGCGGATCTGTTCTTCGACGCCGGCCGAACGAGGGCCGGTGCCCAAGATGGTGTCGACGGGATCCCCGGGGAGCAGCGCAACCATCACGAAGGTCAAGAACGTGACGGCCAACAGTGTGGCGATCAATCGCAGAAGTATGAATGCGATGGTCTTGATCATGATGGTTGCAGCGTCTCCCCGGGGTCCGTGGTGTTGAGGTGGGTCAGCGGCCGATCAGCTGTTGGACACCCACACCTGAGCCGGGCGCATCACAGCGCTCTGGATACCGACGCCGGGCTCGCCGTCGGGCAGTGTCCACGTGGTGAGCCCCTTGACGTTGGGTGCGGTCGCAATCATCTGCGCCGTGTTGCCCGAGTACCACAGGATGCCGGTCTCGTTGATGCGCGTCATGATCTTCGAGTAGAGCTCCTTGCGGGTCTCGAAGTCGTCGGTGCCGATGGCTTCCTGCGCCCACTGCTGCATCTCGGGATCGACGTAGTTCGGGAAGTTCGACACCGACTCTGCGGGGTCGGCCACGAACACGTTGACCGCAGCCGACGGATCGGCTTCGGTGCCCCAACGCCAGCAATGTGCCCGATGGGTGTCGCTGACAGCGTTGTTGATGTGCGTCGGCTGATCGAACTGCGTCAACGTCACGTTGATCAGCTCGGAACCGCTCCACACCTGTTCGAGCACCTGCATGGCGGCGATCAGCGTCGGGTCGGGCGGGCACGACAGCTCGACGTCGATCTTGTCACCTGGTGACTTGCCGTCGGTCCGGTTCGGGTCGTCGATGTACTCCTGGATCAGCGCAGCGCCACCCTCGAAGTCGAACTCGGGATACGTATCGGCAGCTTCCTGCGTCCACCACGGACTGTCCGCAGAGAACCACTGGGTCGACGGCAGCGAGATGCCGGTGCCACCGAGCGCCTCGATGACTCGGTCCTGGTCGTTCATCTTGTTCAGACCCAAACGCACCCGCTCGTCGTCGAACGGCGGAACCTGGGTGTTGTACATGCCGCCACCGGTACTGTTGCCGGCGGCCGTGATCACATTGATGTCGCCGCCCGCATCCTGAGCGTCGCGGATGGTGTTCTGACGCAGGGATTCCATCGCCGTGACGGTTCCCGACAGCAAAGCGTCGAGACGAGTGCCCTCGTCGGGAATCGGGCGGAATGAGATCGAATCGAGGTACGGCAGCTGATTGCCGTCGTCGTCGGTGCGCCAATAGTCGGGGTTGCGTTCCACGATGGTCTCGTTGTCGATGTCACGAGACTTCATCGTGAACGGGCCCGTTCCGATCGGGTTCGTGCTGTAACCCGTGGGGTCAGCAGCCGCTGCGGCCGGGTCGAACGGGTACCCGAGTGGCGCGAAGGTGAGCGCCGACGGGAAGGCCGAGTTCGGAGCGGAGAGCGTGTACTCCACGGTCAGGGCATCCGTCGCCGCGACGCCGACCAGTCCCTGGGCAGCAATGGTGCCCGATGACTGCGCACCCGTCTGCTGGATCGGGAACATGTCGGCGATGGTCTGCGCTGTCAGGGGTGTGCCGTTGTGGAACGCGATGTCGGGGCGCAGAGTCATCGTCCACACCGTGAAGTCCTCGTTCGGCTCGATGCTCTCGGCAAGGTACGGCCCGTAGCCACCGCTCCCCTGATTCGTCATCAACGGATCGAAGAGCGAGATCAGGATGTTGTAGCAGGGCTCCGAACAGGCATCCTCCCAGGGACGCAATCCCGTCGCCTCGGCCTCGAGGCCGAGCGTGACGGAGCCGCCCATGACGGGTGTCTCGGTCTCTTCCGGTGCCGTGGTCTCCTCCGGCGCCGCCGTTTCCTCGGTCGCTTCGGTGGTGTCGGTCTCCTCCTCGGTCATCGCCTCGGTGGTGGCCGTGGTGTCGACGGCGCCCGAGGTGACATCCGCAGAGCTGTCGTCATCGCTCCCGCATGATGCCGCCACGAACGCGAACACCAGTGGAATGGCGAGTGCTGTTACTACCCGTCGCTGTCGCATTGATCCCCCATCTCGTTGATCTGATTGGTATGTGTTGAGCCGCTCACGATGCCGGCGTCACGGTGCGATTGTCCGCCCCGAACGCCCCCCTCCCGTCCGACGGACTCTTGCCGAACGAGAACATGGCTTGTCTAGCACACATGACCGATGTCACACAGTCGGGCTGTCGGCCGTCGTGGGAGCTCCAACCAGCACCTCGGTCGGCGACGATGTGCCGTCGGGCCACGGCTCGATCAACGGATGGTGACAGGCCACGTAGTGATCCTCGCCGACGCGTCGCATCTGCGGTTCCTCAGCGGCGCACTGCTCGTCGGCGAACGGACACCGTGTGCGGAAACGACACCCCGACGGCGGGGCCAGCGGTGAGGGCAGCTCGCCCTCGATGACGCGCACCTCACTGAGGTCGATCGTCGGGTCGGGAACCGGGCTCGAACCGAGCAACAGCTCGGTGTACGGATGGGCGGGGTGTTCGTAGAGTTCGTCGGCCTCGGAGATCTCGCACATCTTGCCGAGGTACATGACCGCCACGCGATCGCTGATGTTCTTGACCACGGCGAGGTCGTGAGCGATGAAGACCAACGTCAGCCCGTACTCGGCCTTGAGGTCCGCTAGCAGGTTGAGGATCTGCGCCTGGATCGACACGTCGAGTGCCGACACCGGTTCGTCGCAGATGATCAACTCGGGTCCCGTCACGAGCGCCCGAGCGATCGAGATGCGCTGACACTGTCCGCCCGAGAACTCGTGTGGGCGCTTGTACCGCGCAGGACCGGGATCGATGCCGACCTTGTCGAGAATGCGAGCGACGATGTTCCACTGCTCGTCACTGTCCTTCGGACCCCACACGTTGAGCGGTTCGGCGACGACCTCACCGACAAAGCGCCGCGGGTTGAGCGACGAGATCGGGTCCTGGAAGATCATCTGCAGTTGCGTGCGCTTCTTGCGCATCTCCTCGCGGTCGAGACCAACCAGATCCTCGCCGTCGAGATTCACGACGCCGCTCGTCGGCTTGGGCAACTGCAGGATCGCCTTGCCGGTGGTCGACTTGCCGCATCCGGACTCGCCGACGAGACCGAGCGTTTCTCCACGAGCCACGTCGAAGCTGATCCCGCTCACCGCCTTCACCGAACGTCCGCGTCCCGCCGGGAACTCGACCACGAGGTTCTCCACCTGCAGGAGCACCTCGTCGGCGGGGCGTAGGTGGGCTGTTCCGGATCCGGCCATCAGGCCATCACCTCCTCGGTGGCGCGCAGGCGGCCGACTGCGGCGAGTGCCGGCGGGTATTCGGCGGCGATGTTGGCGTCGAGCGCAGTTTCGTTCTCGGGCGTGCCGACCGGGAAGTGACACGCGAACAGGTGGTCGGGTGTGTCGATCGAGCGCAGCTCGGGTTCGTCGGTGCGACAGATGTCCTGTGCGTAGGCGCACCGGGGCGCGAACTTGCAGCCAGGCGGTGGGTCGATCAGGTTCGGTGGGCGGCCCGGAATGGCGATGAGGCGCGTGTGCTTGGCCTGGGTGATCTTGGGGATGGACCACAACAGACCCTGCGTGTACGGGTGGCGAACGTGGG
>JBGTEH010000597.1:0-1581 GCA_041747915.1 Ilumatobacteraceae bacterium | reverse complement strand
CGTCGCCAATCACGGAGTCGCGGCGCGCGCTGGGGCGCTGCTGGCCCCACCGCCCATCGCCAGTCGGGCCCGCAGGCTCGAGGTCGTGGCGGCCGTCGTTGTCATCGTGGGGCTCGCGGTGTCGCAGGTGCATCACACCGCGCAGTTCGTCCTCCACATGATGATCTGACCTCGGAGAAGAAAGAGTTGACCTTCCAGTCGGATGGAAGGTGTACAACTGCAGTATGACGACGCACGGACAGGTCCACCAGCACGCCGGACACGATCACGACGCCGAATTGGGCGCGCACCACGCTCACCCGAACGCGGATCGCGCCCGTCACGACAAGCACGCGGGCCACGACCCTGAGATGTTCCGACGGTTGTTCTGGTGGAACCTGGCTCTCGCAATTCCGGTGCTGGTGTTCTCCGATCAGATCCAGGAGTGGTTCGGCTACTCGATCGACGCAGAGTGGGCGGCGTGGCCGGCGCCGGTCATCGGCAGCGTCATCTACTTCTGGGGTGGCCAGCCATTCCTGAAGGGTGGACTCTCGGAGATTCGCGATCGCCGCCCGGGCATGATGCTGTTGATCTCCTTGGCGATCACGGTTGCCTACATCGCGTCGCTGGCGAGTTCGCTCGGGTGGGGCGACCTCAATTTCTGGTGGGAACTGGCGGCGCTGATCGTGGTGATGCTGCTCGGGCATTGGCAGGAGATGAAGGCCATTGGTCAGGCCCAGGGCGCACTCGCCGCGCTGGCCGAACTGCTTCCGGACACCGCCGAACGAGTCATTGAAGACGGGATCGAGGAGATCTCGATCGGCGACCTCGTGGTGGGTGATGTCGTGCTGGTTCGCCCGGGCGGCCGGGTGCCCGCCGACGGCGACATCGTCGAGGGCGACGCCAGCTTCGACGAGTCGATGATCACGGGCGAGTCGCGCTCGGTTCACCGATCCGAGGGCGACCACGTGGTGGCCGGCACGGTGTCGACGGATTCTTCGGTGCGCCTGCGGGTCGACGCAGTCGGCGACGACACCGCGCTCGCTGGAATCCAGCGTCTCGTCGGCGACGCTCAATCGTCGCAGTCGCGAACGCAAGATCTCGCCGACCGTGCCGCAGCCGCGCTGTTCTACATCGCCGTCGGCGCCGCTGCGGCGACGATGGTGGTGTGGTCTCTGCTGGGCGAGCCTTCCGAAGGCGTCATCCGCGCGGTGACCGTTCTGGTCATCGCCTGCCCGCACGCGCTCGGGCTGGCGATTCCACTGGTCATCTCGATCTCGACGACGGCGGCGGCGAAGGCGGGGATCCTCGTCAAGGATCGCCGAGCGCTCGAGCGGATGCGCACCGTCGATGTCGTGCTGTTCGACAAGACCGGCACGCTCACCAAGGGCAATCATGGGGTCGTCGATGCTGTGGCGGTCGGCGGAACCGAGGTCGGAGCGGGCGGCGTCGACGATGTGCTCGCGCTGGCCGCGGCGGCGGAATCCGACAGCGAGCATCCTGTCGCGCGCGCCATCGTTGCCGCGGCCGCCGAGCGTGGACTGACGGTGGGCTCGGCCTCGAACTTCGAGGCGGTCACCGGCCGTGGAGTCACAGCGACGG
>JBGTEH010000596.1:0-1570 GCA_041747915.1 Ilumatobacteraceae bacterium | reverse complement strand
CGGCCAGATCGCTGAGCCGGATCGGGCCCCGGTGCGCAACCGACCCGAGCACCGACGCCTGCGTGGCAGTGAGCTCGGCGTTCTGCTGGCGCAGCATGCGGTGCAACGGATGCACGACCGCCCGCAACCGGCCCGCGATCTCGTACCGGACGCGCGATCGACCTTCTGCCACGCCGAGCAACGCTACCACTACTTCACTGAGTAACGCATCTCGGGGAGCACCCCTGGCCGGTTCGGGGACGCACGCTCGAGGATGTGCGGCGCGAGGTGAATCTCGTTCAGGTGGCGGATCGTCGCGTCCATTCGCTGGACGCGATGGGCAGTCGCTCCCCGGCCTGTCCCGTGAGTTCGGTGATGATGTCGAAGTCCATGTCGACATGAGGCACGGTGAGTCCGGTGGCTTCCGCAGTCGCAGCGACGAGCAGATCGGGGATCGACGGCGCGCGATGTCGACCTGGATCTGCGAGCGACATCTGAACCTCGGCCGCCCGATCTTCGATGGTGGCGTCATGCTCTCGACCGGCATCGAGCCAATGGCGCCGCCATCATGCTCGTTCTGAGTTCATCCGCTGATCAGTCGAGCGGTGGTTGTCGTGCTGGATTCTGGCCGGTCGTTGCTTTTCAGCGCGATCGATACACATTGGCCCGGTGGTCGACGCGCAGCACGATGACAGCGTGTTGATCATCGTCGATCTCGTACACCACCCGATAGGCGCCTCGACGGGCGGCGTGCAGACCGGCGAGTTCGCGTTGCAGCCGTCCCCCGACGCGGTGCGGGTTCTCGACGATCGCCGACAACATGAACTCGACGATCGCCGCGGCCGTGCCCTCGGACAGTCGGCCGAGTTGGCGTTGGGCCGGACCGGTGACACGCAGCTCGTAGGCGTCTGCGTCGTCGCTCACTTCGCCGGGAACCGGTCCCGCAGCGCATCTCCCGTCACGTAGTCGCCGTCTGCGTGGGCACGGCGCGCTTCGGCGAGCTCTTTCATCGCGTCGGGATCGGAGAGCAACTCCAACGTGTCCTCGAGCGATGCGAGGTCGTCGGGGCTGATCATCACCGCTGCCGGCCGACCATTGCGGGTCACGACGATGCGATCATGGGTGTGCTCGACGCGGTCGACCATCTCGGAAAACCGGGATTTCACGTTCGCCAGCGGCAAAGTCTCGGACATGACCATGATTCTAGTCACACACGGGCACGATGCTCGGGCCGCTCGTGTTCCGCCCGTTCCCCAGGATCCTCCGAACAGCGCACGCCTACATACTCTCTGCCGGATATGTGGGTGTGGTCGGGATCTGGTGGTCTGCGATTATCGAGTGGGGTCCCAGAGCGGGGTCACCGATCGGAAGTGCCGATCAGGAGCACGCGGCGCGCCCCTGGTCGGCGGATGTTCTGAGCGGCCTTGGTCGTGGATGACAGCCGCAGATGCATGGTCAGTCGCTGGTCCGGCACCGACGTCGTCAACTCCGCCGCCCCTCCTTTTCAAACTCGAAGCGAAAGCTCACGGATCAGTCGGCGCCGTTCGCAGTGTTCGGGCCCCCGATGCGCCTCGATCGGATCCATCGTCCT
>JBGTEH010000595.1:0-3663 GCA_041747915.1 Ilumatobacteraceae bacterium | reverse complement strand
GACCGTACAGCGGTGCGCACCGTGCTGGCCTGGCTGCGGCTGGCGGCGGCGGGGAGCGGCGGCACCTTCGCCCCCGACGACATTCGCGAGGCCCTGCGGCGGCCCTCGCGATCGTTCCATCCGCGGATCACCGACTGGGTGGCCGAGCAGGGCAGCGTCGTGGATCTCCATCGACTCGCCGGCCGACTCACCAATGAACGCGACAGCGAACGCGTGATCGATTTCGCCGCCGACATTCAGATCCTTCAGAAGGCGGCGCAGGCGGGGGCGACCACGTCTGACCTCGTCCTGACGCTGGTCGACGACATCGGCCTGGCCGGGTCGGTGGCCTCCCTCGACGCCAACCGGCGCGGCTCCAACCGATCGGCTCAGGGCGACGACCTCACCGCCGTCACGCACCTCGCCGCTCTGCACGATGACCCCGCCTCGTTCGAGCGGTGGCTGCGCACCCAACTGGCCGCCAAACGTGCGCCGGGCGGCGTGTTGCTGTCCACGGTCCACCGAGTCAAGGGCCAGGAGTGGCCGCACGTGGTGGTCCACCTGGCCGATCAGAATCAGTATCCACACCGCCTTGCGGACGATGTCGAGGAGGAGCGGCGGCTCTTCCATGTCGCGATCACGCGCGCCAGCCGCCACGCCACGATTGTCACCGGCGTTCATCCGAGCCCATTCGTCGCCGACCTCACGACGGAGCCGACACCGACGCGAGTGGTTTCGTCACACCGTCCCGAGCCGGTGCCGAAAGCCGCGACGAGGGCATCGACGAGCAGCGACGATCCGGCAGCAGATCTCGACGCCGAGGCCCAGCGACGGTTCGCTGCGTTACGCGATCTCCGCAACGACCTTCGTGACGGAAAGCCGGCATACGTCGTCTTCGACAACAAGACGCTTGCGTCGATCGCTCGTGATGCCCCGACCACGCAGCGCGAACTGGGTCGGATCTCCGGAGTCGGCCCGGCGAAACTCGAACGATACGGCGACGCCGTCATCGCGCTGATCGCCGAGATGTCGGGAGGGTGAATTGTCGGTGTGACCGACGGGGCCGGGCCATCCGATGATCCGTCGCCCGGTACGGTGGAGTGTGTGAACACGGCATCGGTGAATCTCGTCATACTGGAGCGTCCGCTCTGGCGCGGCAGGATGCACGCCTGGACGTTCTTCCTCGCGATTCCGGCGGGGATCGTGCTGATCGCGATTGCCGACGGGGCCGCCGCCACCGCTGCCTCCGCCATCTACATCGCCTCGGTGCTGTTGCTGTTCGGAACATCGGCGTCGTATCACCGTCTGGCGCACTCGGCGCGCGCTCGCCAGGTGATGCAGCGCCTCGATCACTCGATGATCTACCTGCTCATCGCCGGTACCTACGTACCGATCTGCCTCGTCGCGTTGCCCCGTTCGTGGGGGATCCCGATGCTGGCGATCATCGGGACGCTCGCCATTCTCGGCATGGTGCTCAAGCTCGCCTTCTTCCACGGTGCGCGCCTCGTCTCGTACTCGCTCTACCTCGTGATGGGATGGGTGGCGCTCATTGCGACGCCGGTGCTGATCGACAACCTGACCGCGCTGCAGCTCGGCCTGATCATCGGCGGCGGTGTGGCGTACACCGTGGGCTTTCCGGTGCTGGTACGGCGACGTCCCGATCCGTGGCCCCGCACATTCGGATACCACGAGGTGTGGCATCTTCTCGTGGTGGTGGCGGCCGGTCTGCATTTTGCGGCGGTCTCCGACCTCGTCGCGTGACCAACCCCCGAAATTCTCCTCCGGGTGCGCGGTGAGCGCGCGCTGCGAGGAGAAATTCGGGGGTCGGATGTTCGATCGATTCGTGATCGTCGACTGGAGTGCCAATTCCGCGCCCAAGCGAGGATGCGACTCGATCTGGATCGCCGTGTTGGACGGCGACGGTCTGGCCGTGTCGAATCCACCGACACGGGCGTGTGCCGAGCGGCAGCTCGACGGGTTGGTCGCCTCCGGCGTTGACAGTCGGACCCTGATGGGTGTCGACTTCTCGCTGGGCTACCCGGCAGGCACGTCGAGGGCGTTGGGTCTGACCGGATCGCCGTGGCGGTCGATGAGCGACCTGGTGGACGAGTTGGTCGTCGACGACGATCGCAACGCCAACAATCGGTTCGAGGTCGCGGCGTCGCTGAACGCACGAATGACCGGCTCGGCGTCGCCGTTCTGGGGGTGCCCTCCCGCGCAGACCGCTGCGACCCTGACGTCGACGAAACCGACGGCGTCGTCGCCGCTCGGCGAGTGGCGTGAGGTGGAGCGGGTGCTGCGAGGGCGTGGTCGGCGACCCTTCTCGTCGTGGCAGTTGCTCGGGGCCGGAGCAGTCGGCAGCCAGAGCCTGCTCGGGATCCCCATGATCCGTCGTCTGTCGACTCGCCACGCTGAGCGGGTGGCGATCTGGCCGTTCACCACTGGGCTGCGAACACCGGCGCTCGACGTCGGTTCGGTCGTCGTCGCCGAGGTCTGGCCGTCGCTGCTGGCGGTGGTCGTCGCCGATGGTGCCGTGCGCGACGAAGCGCAGGTGACCGCAGTCGCCGAGTGGCTGGCAGCGCTCGATGGACATGCCGCGCTCGGTGCCTTGTTCAGCCCCGATGTCGACGATCGCGCGATCGTCGAGAGCGAGGAGGGCTGGGTGCTCGGAGTGGAGCCCTGATGGCGAGCGTCGAGTTCGAACGGGTGAGCTTGCGAACGGGTCGTGAGCTCCGCCTCGACGACGTGTCGATGACGATCGCCGCTGGTGACTTCGTCGGTGTCGTCGGCGCGTCGGGGAGTGGAAAGTCGACGCTGTTGAGGATGGTCGCCGGGTTGGAGCAGGCGACGAGCGGAACGATTCTCTTCGATGGGCGCGACGTGACGCGAACTGCGCCGGGCGAGCGAGACGTGGCGATGGTGTTCCAGGATCCGGCGTTGCTCGGTCATCTGTCGGTCCGCCGAAATGTGTCGTTTCCGCTGGATGTTCGTCGACGCGAGGTCGAGGAGATCCGCCAGCGCGTCGATGCCGAGGCACGGGCGTTGCACATCGAGGAGCTGCTCGTGCGACACCCCAACGAGCTCTCGCAGGGTGAGCAACAGATGGTTCAGATCGCACGCGCTCTGGTGAGGGTGCCGCGTGTGTTGCTCCTCGATGAACCGTTCGCATCGCTCGACGAGCAACTGCGCCACCGATTGCGCACAGAGATCGCTGTGCTGCAGGACGGCTACGGCGTCACCACCGTGATGAGTACCAACGACCCGCTCGACGTGACGACGTTGACGAAGTCCCTCGTCGTTCTCGACGAGGGACGTGTCGTCCAATTCGGTGAGACGGCGTGGATCCACCGCTCGCCGGCGACATTGCTCGCCGCGGCAGCGACGGGTCCACTGTCGTTGATCGAGCTGACGGTGGTCGCCGATCGCCAGGGCTTCTGGATGCTTCGAGAAGACCCCGATGGTGGCGAACTCACTCGCCTGCGGGCCTGGGCACCGAGCTGTTCGACGCACGTGGGAGCGAACGTGATCGTTGCCGTGCGCCCCGAGCACCTCGTCGTGTCGGATCGCGGGTCGATCCCCGCGGTCGTCGAGCGCCGCGTCCCGATTCCGTCCGGTGCGGTGCGTTGCATCGTCGCCGGCGTGCCGCTCGTCGCCTCGGCAGGCTCCGCGTCGGTCGAGCCGGGC
>JBGTEH010000594.1:0-3237 GCA_041747915.1 Ilumatobacteraceae bacterium | reverse complement strand
TGTTCGTCGCCCAGGTCGTGAAACCTCAGGCGAGGGTGCTCGCCGAGTCACGCGGCTTCCGCTGGGTCGAGATCGACTACGACGAACTCCGCGGCATGCGCCCCACCGACCTCCGCCTCTTCTGATTGTTACGCCAGGGGTTACATCCGGGGTCAGACCCCTGCCGTAACAATCACGCTGTGCAGGTGGAGCCGGGGATGACGGGGCGGGCGAAGAGTTGGTAGGTGACGCCGGCGTCGCTGAAGAACGTCAGTTGGTTTGCCGCGCCCAGCGTGTCGCCGACCTCGGTCGCCGGGACCACGGTGCACGAAGCTGCGTCGGCCAGGCGGACCGACGCGTCGGCCGGCCATTCCACCACCGTCGGGTCGATGCCGTCGGAGCCGTACGCCGACAGATCCTCGACCGGCACCGCCTCGATGGCGTACTGCTCGGGATCGAAGATCGACTCCTCGCCGAGATTCCCCGGACCCACGAGCGTTGTGAGGTCGCCCAATGTCGTGACGAAATCCAACAGCGCCTTGCGAGCCGGCGTGGAATCCGCACCATCACCGAATCCGAGCGCGTATGCCTCATGCGTCCACGTTGCGTCATCGGCGGTGATCGTCACCGTGGCAGTGGCCGCATCGGCCACGTTGGAAACCTCGTCGTAGGCGATGTCGGCGAACAGTCCGCTCGCCTCGGCCGCTGCGAGCACCCTCTGGACTCCCTCCTCGGTGATCGTCTGCACCTGCACCGCCGGCAACAGCGGGCCGGGATAGATCTCGATCTGTGCGCCCGGTGAGAACACGCGACCATCACCCGAGATCAGCACGTTCGGAGTCTGCTGAAAGGCGAACTCACGCGGCACGAACCCGCCGAACTCGCCGTACGAGATGACCACATCGTCGGCGCCGCTCGAATGCGAGATCTCGCCGAGCACATCGGTCGCCACCGGGGGGAGCGTCGACTCGGAATTCGGCGACGACTGACTTTCGGCGTCGCTGCCGCACGCGGCGAGTCCAACGATCACGAGCAGGAGAGGAATCAGGCGCTTGTCCATGCTGGTTGGACGCTTGGCGTCGCCTCGGAGTTCCACGCCAGGGTGCCGAATCCGGCGCGCTACGGTCGGCCCCATGAGTCAAGAGGTTCGAGGAATCATCGCCCACGCCAAGGGTGAGCCGGTGTCGATGGAGACGGTCATCGTGCCCGACCCGGGCCCCGGCGAGGCGGTCGTCGCCATCCAGGCGTGCGGGGTCTGCCACACCGACCTCCACTACCGCGAGGGCGGCATCAACGACGACTTCCCGTTCCTGCTCGGTCACGAGGCCGCGGGAATCGTCGAATCAGTCGGCGATGGCGTCACCGATGTCGCACCTGGCGACTACGTGATCCTCAACTGGCGCGCTGTATGTGGCGACTGTCGGGCGTGTCGCCGCGGTCAGGCGCAGTACTGCTTCAACACCCACAACGCCGCGCAGAAGATGACTCTGGCTGATCGCACCGAACTGTCGGCAGCCCTCGGAATCGGGGCGTTCTGCGACAAGACGCTGGTCGCCTCCGGCCAGTGCACGAAGGTCGACCCCGCTGCGTCGCCCGCTGCTGCGGGTCTACTCGGCTGCGGGATCATGGCCGGGCTCGGCGCGGCCATCAACACCGCCGGGGTCACCCGGGGCCAGTCGGTCGCGGTGTTCGGTTGTGGTGGGGTGGGCGACGCGGCGATCGCCGGCGCGCGACTCGCCGGCGCCTCGACGATCATCGGCGTCGACATCGACGACCGCAAGCTCGAATGGGCGAAGGGTTTCGGCGCGACGCACGTGTGCAACTCGAAGCAAACCGACCCCGTGGAGTACATCCGCTCGGTCACGGGCGGCTTCGGCGCCGACGTCTGCATCGAGGCGATCGGCCATCCCGCGGTCTACAAGCAGGCGTTCGAGGCCCGCGACCTCGCCGGAACCGTCGTGCTGGTCGGAGTGCCGAATCCAGAGATGACCCTCGAGCTCCCGTACATCGAGGTGTTCGGTCGAGGCGGCTCACTCAAGTCGTCGTGGTACGGCGACTGCCTGCCGTCGCGCGACTTCCCGATGCTCATCGACCTCTACCTCCAGGGTCGCCTCGACCTCGACGGCTTCGTGTCGGAGACCATCGGGCTCGACGGCGTCGAGGAGGCGTTCGACAAGATGGAGCGCGGTGAGGTGTTGCGCAGCGTCGTGGTGTTCTGATGGCGATCGAGCTCGTCACGACCGACGGCACCTTCGCTCTCGACGGCGGAGAGTGGGAGGTCACCAACAACATCTGGATCGTCGGCGACGAACGCGAGGTGATCGTGTTCGACGCCGCCCACGACCATGGCGCGATCGTGGCTGCGGCCAACGGTCGACGAGTGAGCGCGATCGTGCTGACGCACGGCCACAACGACCACATCAACGCTGCGGTGCCGCTGCGCGACGCAGTCGACGCCCCGATCGTGCTGCATCCCGACGATCGCATGCTGTGGGACGTGGTGTGGCCCGGCGAGTCGCCTGACCGCGAACTCGCACCCGGCGAGACGCTGCGGGTCGGCGGTCACGAACTCGGCGTGATCCACACACCTGGGCACTCCCCCGGGTGCTGCAGCTTCCACGACGCCGGGGCCGGGGCGGTACTCAGTGGCGACACGCTCTTCTGCGGCGGCCCGGGTGCCACCGGGCGCAGCTTCAGCGACGAACCTTCGATCCTGCGCTCGATTCGCGACCGCTTGCTGACGTTGCCCGACCACACGATCGTGCACACCGGCCACGGCGACTCGACGACGATCGGCGCCGAGCGCGCCGGCGTGCTGGATCGCATCGCAGAACTCCAACTCTGATGGCCAACCATCCGATCGCGATCGAGGGCATCGTTCAGCACTACGCATGGGGCGACCCGACGTTCATCCCCGAACTTCTGGGCACCACGGCCGACGGTCGCCCGTGGGCCGAACTGTGGCTGGGGACCCACCCCAACGGGCCGGCGACGACGGCCGACGGGCAGCCTCTTCGCGATCTGACCGGTGACCTCCCGTACCTGTTGAAGGTGCTTGCGGCCGTGGAACCGCTGTCGCTCCAGGTCCACCCGACGACGGCACAGGCGCTCGACGGTTTCGCACGCGGCGTGTATCCCGACGATCGAGCGAAGCCCGAACTGCTGTGCGCGCTCACTCGATTCGATGCGCTGTGCGGCGTCCGGCCCGTCGGCGCAACGCTCACCCTGCTCGGGTCGATCGGCGCCGACGGGCTCGCA
>JBGTEH010000593.1:0-9780 GCA_041747915.1 Ilumatobacteraceae bacterium | reverse complement strand
CCGAGCCGATCTCGTCGAGCGCGTCGAGCGCACGACTCGGAGCACCCCCGTGTAGCGGGCCGGCCAGCGCACCGAGGGCTGCGCAGACCGCATCGGCCGCGTCGGCACCGGTCGAGGCGACGACACGGGCGGTGAAGGTCGAGGCATTGAAGCCGTGGTCGATCGTGAGGATCATGTACTGCTCGACCGCGCGGGCGGCCACCGGCGTCGGGATCACTCCGGTCACCTGGTGGAGGAAGGCGGCGGCATGACCCAACGAGCCGTCGGGTTCCACGATGTCGTTCCCCTCGCCGACTCGATGGAGCGCCGCCATGACCGACGGGACGAGAGCGGCGAGTCGCAATGTCTGCTCGCGTCGTGCCGCGTCATCGATGTCGATGACGGGACGCAGCCCCAACTCGGACGACGCCACCGACAGCACCGCTCGAAGCTTGGAGAGCATCGATGCCTGGCGTCCCGCGACCACATCGATCACCGGCAACAGCGCGGCCGGGATCGATCGGAGGGGCACAACCCGAGCGCGGAATTCGGCGAGTTCGTCAGCGGTCGGAAGTCGGCCCTCACGTACGAGAAACCACACCTCCTCGAAGGACCGGGTACGAGCGAGCACCGTGGCGTCGTAGGGTCCGTAGTGGAAGAAGCCGCGGTCACCGTCGACCGCCCCGATTGCAGTGTCGGCCGCGACGACGCCGTTGAGCCCGGCGGGAACGTCTATCAGTTGTTGGGTCATGGTTCGAGTGTCCGTCGATCAATCGTGCAGATCAACATTGATTCAATCAACATTGACTCCGTCAATCGGCGACCGCAGGATGGTGCCGTGAGCACGTTGATCCGATCCGACGAAGCAGCAGCGCTTCTCAGCGTGTCGAAGCCGACGTTGTACGCCTACGTCAGCCGAGGTCGACTGACGCGAACGACCGCCGCCGATGGGCGTACATCGCTGTTCGCCCGCGACGAAGTGGAACGGCTGGCGGAACGCGGCCGTCGCGCGCCGGCGGGACCGCGTCCGACCATCGACGTCCAGATCGCCTCGGGTGTGACGACCATCGACGAAACGTCGCTGCACTACTTCGACCACGACGTCAATGACCTCGCCGCGACACGGAACTTCGAGGACGTCGCCGAGCTCCTCTGGTCGGGCGGGCCTGCCCCCATCGCCACATCATGGCCGAACAGCGAGGTGGGAGACCGACCGGAACTCGCCCCGATCGCCTCGATGCGATTGTCGCCGGTGGGAAAGATCGCCACGGCGGCCTGCGTCCTCGACGAGTTGCATCCCGGCGCCGACGCGCCGACTGCAGCACGTCGGCTGCTGCTCGCTGTTCCCGAGGTACTCGGCTCGACACGCCGAACCGGGCGGTACGCGCACCGATTGACGGCGGCGTGGCGAACGCGGCCGAGCGCCGAACTCGTCGACGCGATCGACACGGCCCTCATCCTGCTGGCCGATCATGAGTTGGCCACCAGCACGATCGGCGTGCGAATCGCGGCATCGGTCCGCACACCTCCATCGGTCGCCTACGTGGCCGGACTCGCCAGCATGGAGGGCCTCCTCCACGGCGTTGCGTCAGCCGAGTCGCACCGTTTCCTGCGCGCCTGCATGGAGTCCGACCCGGCAACGGTGATCGCGCGCCTGCGATCCGAGCATCGGCCCCTGCCCGGGTTCGGACACAAGGTGTACCGCGGCGTCGACCCACGATTCCCGCCGCTGCTCGAACGCGCCCGCCGTGTCGACCCCGACGTCGGAGCCTTGGTCGATCGGATCGTCGCCGAGGCGGGACGGGTGATCTCACACCAACCGAATGTCGACCTCGCCGTCGGGTCGCTCACGGTGGCAGCCGACCTCCAACCCGACAACCCGATCTTCGCAGTGGCGCGCATCGCCGGTTGGGCCGCCCACTACGCCGAGGAGCTCGCCGAGCCACCCGTGCGGTTCCGCGGCGTTGCTGCGAGACCACCGTCGCGAGGCTGAGCTCGCTCGGCCTCGCGGCTCACCGGGCGGTGAGATGGAACAACACCGCGGACTCGGGGATCAGCGACGGCGGGCGCACGCCGTGGGCGGCGAGTTGGCGGCCCGCCAGTTCCACGCCGTCGGTCAACCACGTCGGTTGCGATTCTGCGAGCCCCCACCGCTCGCCGGGGAGAGCGATGGGCGCCACGTGATAGGTCCGTTCGGGGTCGAGCCCAGGGAGCCGCAGCACCGGCGACGTCAGGCTGTTCGCAGTCGTCAACTGCGCGAACGACACGAGCCCTTCGGAACGATCCGCGGCGTAGACGCCGTGAGCGCAGTAGGCAGCCTCGGTGTCGAAGCGGACCACGTCACCCGTGTGCAGCAGGGTCCGGAACCTTTTGTGCAGCGCAATCGCCTCGGCGAGTTCCGTGCGCCTGTGGTCGTCGATCGCGGCGACGTTCCACTCGACGCCGAGGTGCCCGAACATCGCCGTGGCCGCGCGGAACGCCAACGTGTGCACCCGCCCGGTGGTGTGCGCCCGCGTCGGGCCGATGTGGCATCCCATCACCTCGGGTGGGATCAGCATCGACGCGCCGCGTTGGATCGTCTGGCGTTCGAGCGCGTCGTTGCAGTCGCTCGTCCACACGCGCTCGGTGCGCTGGAGGATCTCGTGGTCGACCCGGCCGCCACCGCTCGCGCAGGATTCGATCTCCACACCGGGGTGACGGCGCCGGAGTTCGTCGAGAAGCGCGTACACCGCCAGCGTCTGAGCGTGTGTTCCCGGCGAACCTGTGGCGCCCGAACCCTGGACGTGGTTGCGGTTCATGTCCCATTTCAGGGAGTCGATGTCGTGATCGCGTAGCAGCGCATCGAGCTGGCCGAGCACGTGCGCAAAGGCCTCGGGTCGGCTGAGGTCGAGCACCAGTTGGTTCCGGCCGAGCACCGCCTCGTAGCCATCGGTGGCGAGCACCCAGTCGGGATGGTCGCGGAAGAGTTCGCTGTCGGGATTGATCATCTCGGGCTCGACCCAGATTCCGAACTCCATCCCGAGCGCCCGGACATGACCGATCAGGGGCGCCAACCCGTCGGGATACACCGCAGCTGACACGACCCAGTCGCCGAGGCCGGCGGTGTCGTCGCGTCGCGATCCGAACCATCCGTCGTCGAGCACGAACCGCTCGACGCCCACCGTCGCGGCCACATCCGCCAACGCGCGCAGCCGATCGGTGTCGTGATCGAAGTACACCGCCTCCCACGTGTTGAGCAGCACTGGGCGTGGCGTGCGGGGGTGGGCGGGGCTCGATCGAATCGACCGATGGAAACCCCAGCTGGCGGGAGTCAACCCGCCGTCAGCGTGCACCGCAATCAGCTTCGGCGTCGAGTACGACTCGCCCGGCTCCAGCACGACCTCGCCGGGATGGAGCAACTCACCAGCATGCACGCAGCGTCGACCATCGGCCAGACGTTCGGCGGTCATCGTGTGGTTGCCGCTCCAGGCCAGGTGCACGCCCCAGACGGGGCCGTTCCACTCGCCGAAGCCCCGGGGACCGGCGAACAACACGGGTGGATTCTCGTGCGAGGTGCGCCCGCGCCAGTTCTCCGAGATGTGGGCGCCGCGATCCCAGGGTTGCCTGACCGGCTGGAACTCGCGGGCCCATCGTCCGTCGAACACGAGGAGTTCGTCGGCGCCGTCGGGCATCGGCAGCGTGAGGGTCAACGCGTCGAGCGAATAGCGCTGCTCGCCGATGTTGGTGAGCGTCGCCACGACGGTGAGCACGTCGCCGACGTCGACGATGGTGGTGAGCTCCAGCCGTGCGACCTCGTCACGTCGCACGACCGTGAGCCGATTGCCGGTGCGGTGGTGCTCGACGGCGACGAACCTCGGTGCCCAGTCACGCCCGCCGCCCCGATGCCCGTGCAGCCCACTGCGCCCGGCGAAGCCGTCGGCGTGGAGGGGAACAAGGCTGATCGGTGCCGTCGTTCCGGTGGCCCCCGCCACGAGGGGGGCGCTCAGCGACGCAGCAAGCGCGTCGATGTCCGCACCGACGCCGAGCGGGGCGCCCCAGTGCACCACCGTGGGGGTCGAGGTGGCGATGTCGACGACGACATCGAACGTGGTTCCGTTCAGATGGACGAGGGTCGACACCCGCCAAGTTGACCACAGCACGATCGCACGGCAGGCATTCCGGACCGCCCGATCACGTCGGGTCCCGCGGGTCAGTCGTCGGTACGGCGCCGCGTGATCGAGTCGACGTCGGAATCGAGACCGATGTCGAAATCAGGGTCCGGGTTGGGCGCCGGGATCCGAATGCGCACCGGGAACGGCTTCGGGATCGGAGTCGGCATCGACATCAGGATCGGAGTCAGCATCGGCATCGGCATCTTGCGCACGCCGCACGGCCGAGAGATCGTCCTCGTCGGTCGGGGCAGCAGCAATCACGGGCTCGGCGATCGGGTGACGGCGCATCCACACGAGCACGACGGCGCCGATGACTACCGCCGCGAGCGCCACCCACTGATTGACGCGCAAGCCCGCGATCTCGTCTGCAGGGTCGATGCGCAATCCCTCGACCCAGAACCGGCCGATGCCGTAGCCCATCACGTACATCACGAACAACTGGCCCGGCGCGGGCCTCCAGCGCTTGTCGATCAGCAGCAGCACCAGGCACAGCCCGAGACTCCACAGCGATTCGTACAGGAAGGTCGGATGGAACAGCGTTCCGACCGCGTATCCGTCCTGGATGTGCTCGGCGTCGATCTCCAGACCCCACGGCAACGTGGTCGGACGACCGTAGAGCTCCTGGTTGAAGTAGTTGCCCCAGCGGCCGATCGACTGCGCGAGCGCGATCGCGGGCGCAGCGCACGTGGCAGCCGCCGCGATCGGGATCCCGCGCCGCCGGGTCAGGTACATGCCCACGAGGGTGCCGAGGAGCAATCCACCGGGGATTCCGAGGCCGCCGTTCCAGATCGCAGGGATCTCGTCCCAGTTGTTGCGGAATCGGTCGTAGTCGGTGACCACGTGGTACAGCCGGGCGCCGATCACGCCGGCGAGCACGGCCCAGATCGCGATGGCACTGGCGTCGTCGCGCGTGCCGATCTGGCGCTCCTCGAGACGGCGACCGAACAACCAGACGGCTGCGATCACGCCGAGCGCGATCATCAGGCCGTACAGATTGAGGCTGAGCGGCCCGATGTCGATCGAGTTGAACGATGGGCTGGGCAGGCTGGCGATCATCATGGGGCGATCAGCGCGCCGTCACGCGGGCAACGAACTCCACCGCGCGGCGGTTGATGTCGTCGGCGTCGTAGTCCAACGTGGCGACGTGATAGCTGCGCTCGAGCCACACATGGTCGACCTCGCCGCCGTACGTGGCCGCGAGAAGTTCGCTGTTGGCCGGCTCCACGGTGTGATCCTGGCGAGAGGTGATCAGCAGCAGCGGCATCGTGAGTTCGCCGTAGCGGCCCGCCAACGACGCCGTGCCGTCGGTCATCATCGACAGCACCGCTCGCAACGGCGTGCCGTCGTATCCGTTCTCCTCACCGTCGGGGTCGGCGATGTCGCCGCTGATCGCCGGCGCGATCTCGGTCCCGTCGGCGATCATGTCGCCGATCATCTCGACCACTTCCGCTGGTGGCGCCATCGTTGCCGGATTGACGCACACGAGGCCGACCACATCGCCCAGGTTCAAGCCCGCCCAGAGCGTGAGCGCCCCGCCCATGCTCAGGCCCATCACGACGATCTGTTCGGACCGTGCTGCGATACGGACGTGCGCCGCGGCGACATCGGCGGTCCAGTCGGCCCACGTGGTGTCGAGCATGTCGTCGATCTTCGTGCCGTGCCCAGCGAGCAGCGGCATCTCCACGTGGTGGCCGGCAGCCGCCATCGTGTCGGCGAGACCGCGCATCGAGACCGGGTTGCCGGTGAAGCCGTGGATGACGAGCACCCCGACGTCGGTCGTGCCGGTGTGCGACATGGGTTCGGCTCCGGGCAGGACAGGTGACATCGACATCGCCCATGTTTCTACTCGCTCGACCGCCCGGGCGGAACCCACCCCGGCGATGTTCGTGTGACGTCGGGGCTCTGTCGCTGGCGTGACACCGAGGGGGCGGGCTCAGCAGTACGGGTCGTTCGGGCCGAGGGGCTCGTCCCACCAGTCGGCCGGGACGGGTTCGGCGCGCCAGTCGGGATCGGGATAGATGCAGTCGACCGGGCACACGGGCAGGCACTTGTCGCAGCCGCTGCACAACTCCGGGATGATGATCACGTCGGGCCCGTGGTTGAAGATCGCTCCGAAGTGAGGTGGGCAGTGGCGCAGACATGCGTCGCAGTTGATGCACTCCGACATCTCGATGCGCAGCGGGTCGTTGTGCCACTTGCCGTTGCGGGTTCGCAGACTGATGCGCTCGTCACGGGTGCCGGCCATCGGGGCCGATCGTAACTCAGCCGTGACGCTGCCGTCTTGACCCGTGGGTCAAGATCGGTTGGACTGTCGGGGTGACCAACGCCAGTGCGCCCGAACTCGACGAGCGCAACCACACCGAACACGGTTTGGAGCGCAAGCAGCAGCTCCTCGACGCCGCCGCCGTGCTCTTCGCCGATCGGGGGTACGCAGCCACGCGCATCGCCGACATCTGTGCGGCGGCCGGAGTCGCCAAGGGCTTGTTCTACTGGTACTTCCCGACCAAGGGCGCGCTGTTCGCCGAACTCGTCCGAACGATGCGCCGACGCCTGCGGCGCGCTCAGGCAGCGGTGCTCGATCCCGACGCCGACGCCGTCACCAGGCTCGCCGATGGCGCCGAGGCGAGCGTGCGCTTCATGGCCGACCACGCGGCCTACTTCGCATTGCTCGATGTCGAGCGCACCGATCCCGACGTGGCCGAAGTGCTCGACGAAGGAGCTGGGGTCTACCTCGACGACGTCAGACACCTCGTGGAAGAAGGTCAGCGGGCCGGCCACATCGCGGACGCGCCGTCGAGACTCGTTGCGGTCGGCGTCCTCGGTGCGGTGTCGTCGTTCTCCAACTCGTACCGCAACGGCCGTCTCGGCGACGACGTCACCGTCGACGACCTCGCGATCTTCGTGCGCCGCTGGGTCGCCAACGCCCTCAAATGAGACGCAGGGTCAGACCCGGCGTCTCATTGTTGGTCGTCAGTGGAGTTGGTCGGCGAGGTCGGTGTGGCGGGCGACCATGACCTTGACGAAGGCATCGACGAGGTCCGGCTGGAACTGTGATCCGGAACCGGACATGATGAACCGAACCGACTCGGCCAGATTCCACTCGCGCTTGTACGTGCGGCGCGTCGAGAGCGAATCGAACACATCGGCGATCGTCACGATGCGCCCCGAGAGCGGGATCGCCAGCCCGTTGAGACCGTTCGGATAGCCCGAGCCGTCCCACCATTCGTGGTGCGACCACGCCACCTCGGCCGCCAGCGCGAACAGGTCGGTCGACACCCCCGACAGCAGGCGCCGACCGAGCACCGTGTGCTGTTTGACCTCGTGGTACTCCTCGATCGTGAGTGGACCCGGCTTGAGCAGCACCGTGTCGGCCACGGCCACCTTGCCGATGTCGTGCAGCCGCGCGGCGAGCCGCAGGCGCTCGCACCACTCGGGCTGCTGGCCGATCGCATGGCCGATCTCGGCGGCAAGGTCGCCCACCGCACTGGTGTGTTTGGTCGTGTTCCCACCCCGGAACTCCGCCAACGCGGCGAGTCGCTCGAACGCTTCGAGGTGGTACGCGTCGACATCGGCGTGGCCGGCGGCGAAGTCCGCGACCAGCCCAGTGGTCTTGAGGCGTGTGATCTCGGCGAGCTGGCGCGCGGTCTCGTTGTCGTGGGCCACCTGCACGGTGCGCAGACGAAGGTCGGCCGCATCGGTGAAGATCTCGCGGTGCAACGCGAAGTGCCGCTCGCGTTGCTCGAGTGCCTCGGCGTGGCGGCCTGCCTGCTTGAACGCGATCGCCAGGAGATCGTGCACTTCGAGTTCGAGTTCGCGATGATCGGACCGGTCGGCCAGATCCAGCGTTGCGAGCAGGGTCGCGATCGCCGAGTCGAACTGTCCGCTGCGCAACGCAACGCGACCCTCCGACACCATGACGCCGAGCTGTTCGTTGGGGCTGAGGGGACCGTCGCTGGTCGAGCGCGCACCCCACGTGCGGCGCGCCTCGGCGAAGCACGACGCTGCCGAAACGTGGTCGGACAGCCCCACATGCGCTTCGGCGAGATCTGCGAGCAGGCTCCCCACCAGCTGTGGCGCGTGCACCCGCGCCAACTCGATCGATCGGCGCCCGAGGTTCACCGCTTCGAGGTGCTCGCCGCGTCGACCCCGGATCCGAGCGAGGTTTCCGAGCACCATCGCGTCGATGTCGGGTCGACCCAAGGGTTCGTTGGCAGCCAGCGCACTCTCGTACGTGACGATCGCGCGGGTGTAGTCGGCCATCGACTGATAGATCGCCGCGATCGAGTGCAGGATGCGTCCCTCGTCGATCACGTGGTCGGTCGCTCGGTACACCTGTAGCGCCCGCAGGCAGTGGTCGAGGGCGTCGGGGTGATTGCTCGCCTGGTAGTACACGACGCCGATCAGGTGCAGCGACCATGCAAGAGTCAGGCTCGGCTCGTTCGGTTCCGCGAGCTCCACAGCCTCAGAGGCGAGGGCGAACGCGTACTCTGCCCGACCGCGCTCGTGGGCAATCGACGCCAGCTGATACAGCGCTTCGGCCTCGGTCTCACGCAGGTCGTTGGCGCGCGACAGCACCCGGGCGTCGAGAGCGAATTGACGGGCAGCATCGGCGTCGACGGAGCGACATGCGGCCGACTCGTCGAGCAGCGATCGAATCCGTTGCTGCTCGACCGTCAGGTCCCTCGTCGAGGTTTCGTGCACCCGTTGTCCTCACCGTTCGCGTCTCAATGCGCAGCGAACCCGTGCTCGCGGCTGGTCTGCGACAGTAATCGCCTGGGCCCCAGTGCTGTTACGGAACACGTCGATCTTGAGCAACAACAGACCGTGAGTGACCGTCGACCACGGTGCGTATTCTTGCCAACGCGATGCGAGCTCACCGGGGTGCCCGACAGGTCGACCGCGGCGCCATCTGGGCGTTCACCCCGGTGGTCGCCATGGTCCCGTTCAGTCTGCTCGCGCTGCTCGTGATCTGGCTGCCGATCGGTTGGGCGACCGGGTTGTCGTACTGGTGGTTCACGGTTGGGTTTCTCGTGGCCGGTCTCGGGCTGTTCGTTCGGGCGTTCCAGGTACTGGTCCTCACGCCGCTCTTGGGCGCGCGCCGGCCGACATCGCACGAATCGGCCATCATCGAACCGCTGTGGGCCCGAATCGCGCAGGCCAACGACCTCCCACCCGGCCGCTTCGTCGTGCGAGTGCTGCCCTCGGACGAATTGAACGCGTTCGCGTGCGGGGGCCACCTCGTGGTGGTCACGACGTACGCGGTCGAGGAACTGTCACAGGGTCAGCTGCGCGGGGTGCTCGCTCACGAGCTGAGCCATCACCTGGGTTTGCACACCGTGGCGATCACCGTCGGGCACTGGTTGTCGGTTCCCGTGGTCATGTTGGCGCGCGTGGGGGTCTTCCTCGAGAACGTTGCCCATGCCGCTGCCGACAGCTTCGGTCGAGAGTCGCCGCTGATCTCCGCAGTCGGCAACGTGATGGCGGCGGTGATCAACGGGATCTCGTGGATCTTCACCGCTGCACTGCGAGGCAGCGACGCGCTCGCCAACCTTGTCGGTCACTCGTCGGAATTCGAAGCGGATCGCCGCGCCGTGCGCATGGGCTTCGGCCGCGAGCTCGCCAGCGCTCTGCGCCAACTCCTCGCGGGTGG
>JBGTEH010000592.1:0-6763 GCA_041747915.1 Ilumatobacteraceae bacterium | reverse complement strand
GACATCGAGGCCGCGCGCGGCGACGTCGGTGGCCACCAAGAGTTCCGCGGTGCCGTCGCGCAGGCGCGCCATCACGCGGTCGCGCTGCGCCTGATCCATCCCGCCGTGCAGGGCCTCGGCGCGGTAGCCGCGCCCGTTCATCGTCTCGGTGAGCTGATCGACCTCGGTGCGCGTGCGGCAGAACACGAGCGCCGCCTTGGGCGCCTCGATGTCGAGGATGCGCCCGAGAGCCGACGGCTTGTGGGCGCGTTGCACCACGTACACCGTTTGGCGCACGAGCGCCTTCGAACCGGTCTCGGAATCGGCGCGCCCGATCATGATGCGCTCTGGGTTGCGCTGGTAACGCTTGGCGATCGAGGTGATACGCGAGGGCATGGTCGCCGAGAAGAGAACCGTCTGGCGATCGGCGGGCGTGCTCTCGAGGATCGATTCGATGTCGTCGGTGAACCCCATGTCGAGCATCTCGTCGGCCTCGTCGAGGATCACGGTGCGGATCGCGTCGAGTGCGAGCGAACCGCGCCCGATGTGATCGAGCGCTCTACCTGGCGTTGCGACCACGACGTGGACACCACGATCGAGCGCTTGCAACTGGCGCTGGATCGGCTGGCCGCCGAACACCGGGACGACCTTCACGCCGAGTTCGCGGCCGTACTTGAACATCGCCTCGCTCACCTGAACGGCGAGTTCACGAGTCGGCACGAGCACCAGCACCTGTGGTTCGCGACGCGTGGCGTCGATCAGTTGCAGCGCCGGCAGAGCGAAGGCGGCGGTCTTGCCCGTGCCGGTCGCCGCCTGTCCGAGCAGGTCGCGACCGGTCAGCAGAATCGGGATGGTCTCGCGTTGGATCGGTGTGGGCTCTTCATAACCCAGATCTTCGAGGGCGCTGAGCAACTCGGAGCGCAGACCGAGTGATGCAAATCCGTCGGTCGAGACCTCGTTCGACGCTAGGTCGGTGACGTCGGCCGTCTCATCGGTGGTGGATTCGTCGTGGCTCATCGCGTGCTCCTGCAGGGGGAATTGGTCAACGATACGAACACGGCGGCTCGGATCGAACAGAATGTTGCATGGCCTACATCGCAGACCGTGTCGCCCACGACGCCGATGCGCACATCATGGAGCCACCGAACTGGCTGCGCGACCACGCCGATCCCGACATTCGTGAACGAATCGAACGGCCCGGGTATGCGAACGAACTCGTCCAGACGGGCGACGGCGGCCATGGTGGTGATCACGCACGCATCGACGAGGTGTTTGCGCGCCTGACCGATCGGCATCGATCGGACGAATTCCTCTCCGACGAGGAGCTCGACGTGATGAACCGCAAGAACTTCGCGGCGACTGGCTCGTTCCTCGCCGAGGATCGTCCACGCGCGCTGGACTTCATCGGCGTGCGGAGCCAGTTGCTGTTCAACACTTTCCACAACAGCCGGCTGTACCGGTGGGAACATCAACCCGATCTCGACCTCGCCTACGGGGCCGCCCGCGCGCACAACCGGGGGATGATCGAGTTCTGTTCGGTCGATCCACGCTTGTTGGCGACCTGCTACGTGCCGCTCGTCGACTTCGAGCGCGCGTCTGCGATGGCCGGCGAGGCGATCGAGCTGGGTGCTGCCGCGCTGCTCGTGGCGTCGGGATGTCCAGCGGGTCACTCGCCGTCGCACATCGCGCTCGACCCCGTGTGGCGTCAGGCGGAGGAAGCCGGCATCCCGGTCGTGTTCCACGTGGGCGGCACCGGCGACCTGATCGACGAGAACTACTTCCACAACGGGTTGCCGGTTCCCGCCGACTTCCACGGCGGCGAGGAGAACTTCCGATCGGTCGACTACATGGCGATCCCGCACCCGCCGATGCAGACACTGGCGACGCTCATCTTCGACGGTGTACTCGACCGGTTCCCGAATCTGAGGATCGGCGTCATCGAGCAGGGATGCATCTGGCTTCCGAGTTGGCTCAAGCAGATGGACTCCGCGATGGACGCGTTCGGTCGTCACGAGGAGCGGCTCCAGAAGCTGACGTTGCGCCCCGACGAGTTCGTTCAACGCCAGGTGCGCGTGACTCCGTATCCGACCGAGGACATCGGGTGGGTCACCGATCAGATCGGCGCCGACATCCTGCTGTTCAACACCGATTACCCGCACGTGGAGGGCGGTCGCCGCCCCTTCGAGCGTTTCGAGAAGAGCCTCGGTGACCGGGCAGAGGACATCCGTCAGAAGTTCTACTGCGACAACTTCGTCGATCTGATGGGCAGCGCCCTCCCCGCCGCACTCGTGTGACGCGTGCGCCGGCAGCGGCTGTCAGTCGGGAGGGCCGGGCTTCCAGGGGCCGGTGATCAGTCGGGCACCGCGTTGGAACGTGAGATAGTTCCACGCCCAGGTGACGAGCACGACGAACCTGCTGCGGAAGTCGATCAGGAAGACGATGTGAACCGACCACCAGGCCATCCAGGCAATCCAACCCGACAGTCGGAGTGCGCCGATCGTGCCCACGGCCGACGAGCGCCCGATCGTCGCCAGTTCACCCTTGTTGCGGTACCGGAATGGCGGCCGTTCACGATGGTCGCGGTCCGCGCCGATCGCACGGGCGACGTGTTTGCCGCCCTGGATCGCTCCCTGCGCGACACCTGGAACGTCGACGCCGTCGGAGACGGCGTGCGCGAGGTCGCCGATGACGAAGATGTTCGGGTCGCCGGGGATCGACAGGTCGCTCGTCACGTCGACGCGACCCGCCTTGTCGGTGTCGGCACCGAGCATCTCGCCGAGTGGTGATGCCTCGTTGCCCGCACCCCAGACAACCGTGCGGGTGGCGATCGAGCCGACCGATGTCGTCACGGTCGTCGCGTCGATGTCGGTGACCGTCACGCCGAGTCGGACGTCGACGCCGAGCTCGTCGAGCTGTTGGCGCGCCTTGCGCGAGAGTGATTCCGGGTAGCGCAGCAGCACACGATCAGCGCCTTCGAGCAGAATGATCGTGGCTGTCGCCGGATCGATCGAGCGGAACTCCGAGGTGAGCGACTTGAACGCGATCTCTGCAATCGCTCCGGCCGTTTCCACCCCGGTCGGCCCGCCACCGACGACGACGAACGTGAGATTCGCCTGTCGCTCTGCGGGGTCGTCCGTCCGCTCCGCCCGCTCGAAGGCGAGCAGGACCCGCCGTCGGACCTCCAGCGCATCTTCCACGGTCTTCAGTCCGGGTGCGAACGCCTCCCACTCCGGATGACCGAAGTACGAGTGCCTGGTTCCCGCTGCCACGACGAGGTAGTCGAAGCCGATGCTCCCCCCGTCGTTGGTTGTCACCGTTCGAGATTCACGATCGATGCCGACGACCTCGCCGAGCAGCACCTTGACGTTCGTCTGCGATGTGAGGATCGTGCGGATCGGGCGGGCGATGTCGGCCGGGTTGAGGGCGGCGGTGGCCACTTGGTAGAGAAGCGGCTGGAAGAGGTGGTGGTTGTTCCGGTCGAGCAGTGTGATGTCGACGTCGACATCGGCGAGGCCTCGTGCAGTAGCGAGTCCGCCGAAGCCGCCGCCGACGATCACGACGCGTCGGGGCTGCTGTCCGGCGGGAGCGGTCCCCGTTGGGCCGACGGGGTCAACTTCAACCGTGCGGACCATGGCCCGATCATGTCACGGAGTCGGCGTCAGTTGGCGACAGCGCTCAGGCGGGCGGAGGTGACGAGACCCAACCGCTCGAGACCCGGGAGTCGGGCCAGTCGACGGTCGATTCGTTCGGCCATCGTGGCTCCGTCGTCGCCGCCGAAGAGATGGGCGATCAGGTATCGGGTTTCCGTCGCCGGCATGACGCCGGACCCGACGGGCCGCCAGCCGTGCTTCAGCGCGAATCGGGTCAGCCGACGCGCTCCGGCCGACGTGGCCAGGCGGCTCGACGCCTGGCTGACGTAGAAGTCGATGTGGCGTCCCTCCTGCTTGGCGATTCGACGCAACAGCTCGGACAACACCGGATGGTCCGCTCGGCGCGCGAGTTGCACGTAGCCGGCCTGCGTGGTCCACTCGTTGACCGCTCCCCAGGTGAGTGCCACCGTCGTGGTGTGATCGGTGATCGCCGAGCCGATCATCATCGCCAACGTCGTCAGCCGCTGGCGACCGACCCGGCGACGGGTCGCGGCGATCCGCTGGCGTCCGTTGGCTTCGTCGTGGCGAGCGAGCACCTTCGCGATCGCCTCGCCGTGCCAGTACTCCTCGAAACTCCACATGGCGAGAAAGGCAGTGATCTCGGGATCGTCGTGCGCAGACGTGACCAGGAGGTCGCGCAAGTAGCACGTCGTGTGGAACTCGATGTCGTGCATGTAGCGCAGGCAGCGCAAGGTGTCGTCGTCGAGCGGGTCGGTGAGAAACGCGTCGTAGTCGATGTCGCCGTCGTCGAGTGGCTCGACCAGTGTGAGGTAGCGATCGATGTCGAAGTTCATGCCCGTGGTTCGTCGGCGGAACTGTGGCGGATCACCGTGCGTTGGGTCGTGCGAGTTTGCGTGCCTCGATGGTGGGAAACTCCCGGACATGACCAATGCGCTCTGGGGACCCGAGACCAGCAAGGCGGTGGCGAACTTTCCGATCTCAGGGGAACCCGTGCCCATGGGAGTGATCCATTGGTTGGCCCGGATCAAGTCGGCCGCGGCGTCGTCGAACGTGGAAATGGGTCTTCTCGATCCCGATCTCGGCGTCGCCGTCGCGCACGCAGCTGACTCGATTGCGTCTGGCGATCACGACGACCAGTTCCCTGTCGACGTCTTCCAGACTGGCTCGGGAACGTCGTCCAACATGAACGTCAACGAGGTGATCAGCGCACTCACCGACGCCAGGGCGCACCCGAACGACCACGTCAACCTCGGACAGAGCTCGAACGACGTGTTTCCCACGGCGGTTCATCTGGCCGCCCTCGACAGCTGTGGGCGCGCTCTGCTGCCGGCGCTCGGCACTCTGGAACGTTCGCTGACCGGCCGGGCGGAGAAGTTCGTCGATGTCGTCAAGGCGGGACGCACCCATCTGATGGACGCCGTTCCGATCACCCTCGGCCAGGAGTTCGCCGGCTATGCGTCGCAGGTGCGCGCCGCTGCGGGAGGCGTGCACGCGACGTTCGGTGAACTCGGCCGCGTCCCGCTCGGTGGCACTGCGGTTGGCAACGGTCTCAACACCCATCCCGACTTCGCCGCTCGCACGCGCGAGCAGCTCGCTCTCCGACTTCCAGTCGACCTGCGACTGTTCGTGCGGGCGCCCGACGATCACTTCGCTGCTCAGGCCTCACGCGATGCGTTGGTCGCCACGTCGGGGTCGGTGAAGGTGGTGGCCGTCGCGTTGACGAAGATCTGCAACGACCTGCGCGGGAGGGCGCGCGGGCCGCGAGCCGGACTCGGCGAGATTCGCTTGCCCGAGTTGCAGAAGGGGTCCTCGATCATGCCTGGCAAGGTCAATCCGGTGGTCCCCGAGGCGGTGTTGCAGGTGTGCGCACAGGTGATCGGCAACGACACCACGGTCACGGTCGCAGCGATGCAGGGCAACTTCGAGCTGAACGTGATGATGCCAGTGATGGCCCGAAATCTGTTGCAGTCGATCGACCTGCTCGGTGCGGTGAGTGAACTGCTCGCCGATCGCTGCGTCGACGGGATCGAAGCCGACGAGGAGCGCTGTCGGACGTTGGCCGAGCTGACACTGGCAACGGCGACGGCGCTGAATCCGGTGATCGGCTACGACGCCGCTGCGGAGATCGTGCGCGAGGCAGCCGAGAGCGGTCGTCCGCTGCGCGACGTGGCGCGCGAGCGCGGAGTCGCCGACGACGTCCTCGACGCCACACTCGACCTCCATCGACTCGCCCGGGGTAACACCACCGCTCCCTGACCCCGCCCCGGGCCCAATCCGTCGACGCAATCCGTTTGCGGCGCGATTCGGGTGACCCGCCTCGCCGAAAGTGCGCCACGAACAATCAATCCGTTTGCGGCGCGATCTGGGTGACCCGCCTCACCGAAAGTGCGCCACAAACAATCAATCCGTTTGCGGCGCGATTCGGGTGACCCGCCTCACCGAAAGTGCGCCACAGACAATCAACGAGGATGGGCTGACGTGCGGGTCAGTCGCCGGCGATGGGTGAGAAGTCTCCGTTGGCGGCGAGTGGGGCGTCGAGATGGTGGAGCTTGGCTTCGCCCGCCTGGATGGCCTCGAGTAGATGGATCGACACGTCGGCCACGCGAACCTGGTCCTCCTCGACGCCGGCACCCTTCACACCGTCGTCGAGCATGATGTAGCAGAACGGACATGCGGTCGCCACCCGGCTCGCCCCGGTCGAGATCGCTTCGGCGGCCCGCTCGTCGTTGACCTTCGTACCGGTGTTCTCCTCCATCCACATCCGAGCCCCACCAGCACCGCAGCACATGCCCTTGGTTCCGTTGCGCGGCATCTCGACGACCTCGATGCCCTTGATCGAAGCGACGACCTTGCGCGGCGCCAGATACACGTCGTTGTGGCGGCCGAGGTAGCACGAGTCGTGGTAGGTGATGCGCTCTTCGAGTGTGGCCTGGCTCACATCGAGCTGGCCGGAGTCGATCAGCTGCTCCAACAGTTGCGTGTGGTGGATCACCTCGTAGTTGCCCCCGATCTGGGGGTACTCGTTGAGCAGCGTGTTGAAGCAGTGCGGGCACTGGGTGATGATCTTCTTGACGCCCATGCCGTTGAGCATCTCGACGTTCGGTTGGGCCAGCATCTGGAACAGGTACTCGTTGCCCGAGCGGCGAGCGGAATCACCGGTGCACATCTCCGAC
>JBGTEH010000591.1:0-4310 GCA_041747915.1 Ilumatobacteraceae bacterium | reverse complement strand
CCAGCAGCAACGCACGGCGATGGGTCGAGCGATCATCCGCGATCCTCGCCTGCTGCTGCTCGACGAACCGATGTCGAACCTCGACGCCAAATTGCGAACCCAGACCGGGTACCTGATCACACAGATCCAGCGCCGCCTCGGGCTCACCACGCTGATGGTCACGCACGACCAGCACGAGGCAATGGCGCTCGGCGATCAGCTCGCGGTGATGCGAGACGGACGAATCGTGCAGAGCGGTCGGCCGATCGACGTGTACGAACATCCGATCGACATCTTCGTCGCGCAGTTCGTCGGTACTCCGTCGATGAGTGTGATCCTCGCAAGGATCATCGAGAGTGATGATCGCCTGGCGGTCCGGGTCGGCTCCCACGACGTCGTGCTCACCGACAACTCGCGGGCGCTACGGCCGCGCGTCGGCAACGACGTCGCACTCGGCCTGCGACCCGAGGCGCTGGGTCGCGACACACGTGGTCAACTCAGTCTCGATGTCGTCTCCACGACCGTGGTCGGCCACGAGAGATTCGTCGAGTTGGCGATCGACGCGCCACGCGTCACTCAACGGGGCACCCGGGTGGAGGTGGTCGACGAACGCGGCTCGACGGTCGTGATGTCGGCGCATGCGGCCGAGGCGATCAGCCTCTGGGAGCCGTGCCCGATCGCGATCGACACCGCCCGCCTCCACTTCTTCGACCTCGACACCGGCCTCCGCATCCCCTGAATCGCGAGGCGATGAGATTCTGGGGCGCCGGGCGCACCACAAACTCATCGCTCACACCGACCATCGCGAGGCGATGAGATTCTGGGGCGCCGGGCGCACCACAAACTCATGACTCGCAGGTGTCACGGGGCGAGGAGGGCGGTGAGGGCGGCTTGGGCTCCGGCGTGGGGTTGGTCGCCGACGTGCGCTTGGAGACGCGCCAGCTCGTCGCGGAGTGCGATCGCTGTGTCGCGTGCGGCGGGATCGGCGACCACGTTGTGCAGTTCGGCCGGATCGGCGACGAGGTCGAACATCTCCCACTCGGGCGTCGTCGCCGGGCCCTGGGCGCCGGGCTGTCCGAGCGGGTCGTTGTAGTAGCCGATCAGCTTGTGCGTCCGCGTCCGCACGCCATAGTGCGCTGGCACGCGATGGATGCCGTCGTCGTGCATCCAGTAGCGGTAGTACATCGAGGTCTGCCAGCCTTCGGGTCGTTGGCCCGCCAGCAACGGGGCGAGGCTCGAACCCTGCATCTCGACGGGAACATCCACGCCGGCGAGGTCGAGGAACGTCGGCGCGAAGTCGACGTTGAGGGCGATGTCGTCGCACACGGAGCCGGCTGCGACCATCGCCGGATAGCGGATCATCAGTGGCATCGCCATCGATTCCTCGTACATCATCCGCTTGTCGAACCAGCCGTGGTCGCCGAGGAAGAATCCCTGGTCCGACGTGTAGACCACGATCGTGTCCTCGGCCAGACCCGCTTGGTCGAGCCAGTCGAGCATCCGCCCGACGTTGTCGTCGATCGACGCAATCGTGCGCAGGTAGTCCTTGATGTACCGCTGGTAACGCCACCGGATCTCCTCGTCCTCACTCAGCCCCGGTGGCACCGCCGCCTTCAGGTCGATCACCGGATCGAGGTCCATCAGCCGCATCCGCATCTCCTGGACCATTGCGGCGCGACCTGCGTGGTCGTCCCACAGCGTGTCGGGTTCGGGGATGTCGATGTCGTCGTAGAGCGAGAAGTGGCGGCGCGACGGCTCCCACGATCGATGCGGCGCCTTGTGGTGGCACAGCAGAGCGAACGATCGGTCGGGATCGCGCCGGTCGAGCCAACGCAGGCAGTCGTCGGTGATCAGGTCGGTGACGTAGCCGCCGCGCTCGACGATGTCGTGACCACGCCCGTCGTCACGTGGCTGCAGCATCACCGGGTTGTGATAGTGCCCCTGACCAGGCAGGACTCGCCACCGGTCGAACCCGGTCGGATCGTGCTCGGGGCCGTGGCCCAGGTGCCACTTGCCGAACATCGCCGTCTGGTAGCCGGCTGCCTGCAGGCGCTTCGGGAAGGTGTCGAGCGTGTTGTCCATCGGCGTCACGAGCGTGGTCACACCGTTGACGTGGTTGTAGGTGCCCGTGAGGATCGAGGCGCGGCTCGGCGTGCAGATGGAGTTGGTGCACAAGCACGAGTCGAACCGCATCCCCTCATGGGCGATGCGATCGAGATTGGGCGTGGCGTTGATCACCGGGCGGCGCGAGGCCGAGCTGTACGCCGAGATCGCATGGGCGGCGTGGTCGTCGCTCATGACGAACAGCAGGTTCGGCCGACGGGCCGCTCCTGCCGTCCGACTGGTCATCGCGCGGGCGGCGTGAAGTTCGTGGCGAGGTCGACGAGCAGTCGTGTGCCGAAACCGGTGGCACCCTTTGCGTAGATCCCCTCGTCACCGTCGACCATCATCGGCCCGGCGATGTCGAGGTGCGCCCACGGGATGTCGCCGACGAACTCGCTCAGGAAGATGGACGCCGTGATCGTTCCGGCGTGCGGGCCGCCGATGTTCTTCATGTCGGCGACGACCGAGTCGAGGAGCTTGCGGTACCGCTTGGCGTCGAGGGGCAACTGCCACACGGGCTCATCGGTCGCGGCCGAACGCTGGGCGACCTGATCGACGAAGCCCTGGTTGTTGCCGAGCAGCCCGGCGACGCTCGGCCCGAGGGCCACCAACACCGCCCCGGTGAGTGTGGCAATGTCGACGATCGCGTCCGGCTCGTCCTCGACAGCGAGCGACAGACCGTCAGCGAGCACCAAACGGCCCTCGGCGTCGGTGTTGTGGATCTCGACCGTCTTGCCGTTGCGCATCGTCAGCACGTCGCCCAGCTTGAGTGCGCTGCCCGACGGCATGTTGTCGGTGCACATCAACCACGCCGACACCTTCGCCCGGCACTTGAGCGCTCTGAGCGTCGACATCGTGGCGAGCACGGCGGCAGCACCGGACATGTCCATCTTCATGTTCTGATGGAAGTGCTCGCTCGGCTTCAGCGAGATACCACCCGAATCGTACGTGATCCCCTTTCCGACGAGGGCGAGGTGCCCCGTGGGATTCTTCGGAGACCACGTCAGTTTCACCATCCGGGGTGGTTCGGTCGAGCCGCGATTCACGCCGAGCAATCCGCCACACCCCAATTGCTCGAGTTGATCCTGGTTGAAGACCTCGACCTCGAGGCCCGCGGCTGCACCGATCTCGACCGCGCGGGCGGCGAGATCCTTTGCATTGAGATACGTCGGCGGCGTGTTCGCCAGTTCGCGTGCGAGTGTCGCAGCGCCGGCCACGACCTGGCCGCGTACCGCGCCGGTCTCCACAGCTTTGCGACGAGCATCGCCGACCACGAGCGTGAGCGACACCAAGCGCGACGCATTCGACGGGTCGTTCTTGAGCCCCACGTACCGGTACGACGCGAGCAAGACGCCTTCGGTCACCGCCTGGCCCGCATCGCGGGCGTCGACCCGGTCGAGATCCGCGAGGTTTGTCGCGAGTTCGGCGTGCTTCGTCGCTGCCCGTGCGAACGACGCCGCCGCCGAACGCAAGCCGTTGGCGTCGATCGTGTCCGGGTCACCGACGCCGATCGCGATCATCGTGGTGTCGCCCCCCGGCACGACGAGCACTTGGCCGGGCTTGCCCTCGAATCCGTTCGCCTCGAGCGCCGACCGCGACAGGCCGAGCTGGCGAGGCACGGCACCCTTCGACGCCACGGCGACTCCGACAGCGGTGCACGCTTTCGGCGCGGAACGCGCCGACGACACGGAGATGGCGGACACGGTTTCGCTGGCGTCGATCATGTCCGCAGTCTTGCCGACGGCGGCGCCGACGACGGTAACGGTACCGAGGTCGCTTGCTCTGCGCATCGATCACGTCTAGCTTCGAATGCAGGTGGCCGTGAGGTTGCCGTCAGATTGCCGAGAGGTAAACAGATGCATCGTCGGCTTCCGTCGGTGCGGAAACGAGGCACCATGAACCGGACCACACGCCGAGTACTCGTACCGCTCGTAGCGCTCGCCCTGATCGGCGGTGCGTGCACCAGCGACGACGATTCAGGCGATGACGCGGCACCGGCAGGCTCCGATGCCGCCGACGAGACCGCGACAACGGACGCATCCGCTGCTCCTGAGGAGACCAGCGCACCAGATGCCACCGATGCCCCAGCCGAGGGCGGGTCGGAGGGCGGCTCACTGCTCGACGCGGTGCAGTCGGCCGGCGTGTTCAAGTGCGGCACGCGCGATGCTCTTCCCGGGTTCGCAACACTCGATCCCGCTGGCGAGCACGTCGGATTCGACTCCGACTTC
>JBGTEH010000590.1:0-7415 GCA_041747915.1 Ilumatobacteraceae bacterium | reverse complement strand
GCCCCCCGGCTGTGTGGGGGGTGCACCTGGCTGCGCCGCTTCGCGTACCCGCTGACGTCGAGCGCGCCGAGCGCTGCGTCCGCTGCCCGCTGCCCTCCGTGGCGAACGGGTCGTGACTCGGCGCCCGAGTCGCACACCAGGTGCCCGAGGTGCTGCGCCACCCAGGCGGTGGTCGATTCGAACGTCGGGATCGGCAACTCCGGCACCGAAGCATCGTGGCAGTGCGTCGACAGCACTGCCCACTCGTATGGAGAGGGCCACATCGCATCGGCCGATGGCTCGCGGCGAACTCACCGACCATCTGCCCTCAGGTAGTGTCGGCGTCTGCAGACATCGGACGTGTTGACGCGAGGTTGACCATGACGTCGCCGTCGGCTGGAAGGACACGTTGCTCATGAAGCTGATCGGCAAACTCGCCCAGACCGGGGCAGCGCTGTGGATCCTGAATGTCTGGCTCCACCGGTTCAACAAAGACACCGGGTACCGGGGCGGTGACGCGACGAACATGAAAGAGGAATTCGAGGAGTACGGGCTGTCCGAGTCGACGATGTACGCGGTCGGTGCCGCCAAGGTGAGCCTGGCGGGCCTGATGCTGGCCGGGCTCGTAGCCCCTCGTGTCTCGCGACCCGCTTCGATCGGTCTGGCGATGTTCATGCTGGGTGCCATCGGGATGCACATCAAGGTCGGAGACCCAGTGAAGCGATACTTGCCTGCGCTGTCGGTGTTCTCCCTGGCGTCAGCTGCAGCTGTCCTCAACGGTGAAGACCACCGCGGACGTTCGAATCACTGACGCGTCACTCTCTGAGGAAGAGTACGACGAGCACTGCGTTCAGCGCCCCGAGCGACGCTGCGGGCACCATGAGACGGGGTGCGTCGTGGATCCGGAAGCGCACGATCAGCCCGAGGACCATCACCGCAGTGAGACCGGCAGCAGCGAGGGCTCCCAATGGTGCGAAGGCGAGGCCGAGGATCACTCCCGCCCCGCCGAGTACCTCCAGGATCCCGACGAGACGGCGAACGCCGGGCACTCCGTATCGCTCGAATTCTGTCCTCGATGCGGGCCGGGAGAGGACCCTGAATCCGTAGTAGAGGAACGAGAGCCCTGACACGAGTGCACACGCCATCAGGACCACGACCGACGTTACGTCGGTGCTCACCGCAGCGCACCACCGACATCGAGGAGGTGGCGAGAACATCAAGGTTCGATCGTCAAGCAGGCTTGCCGACACGTTGATCGGGAATCGCAGGAGTCGTTGCCGTCGGGAAACAAATACAACTAAACGATGCTAAAGTAAGGCTCTCAACCGGCCGCTGAGCCGATGCTCGCCTGAATAGCCTCTTGCCCGATGTCTCGATTCGACGCTGACCTGATCATCGCCGGGGCCGGCTGCGCCGGCCTGAGTGCGCTGTCGCACGTGCTGAGGAGCCCCGCTCGCGATCGACGCATCGTTGTCATCGACCGAGACTTCGAACCAGGCAACGACCGGACGTGGGCGTTCTGGGGCCGCTCCGATGCTCCGTTTGCGCACCTCGCCGACCGCAGCTGGGATCGCGTGCGCGTCCGGTTCCCTGGATGGGAGAACACGGACCGGTTGCAGCGCCGGGGCGCCAACTTGCCGGCCGGTTCACACTCGTACATGCGGGTTCGCCGTCGCGACTACGACCGGGAGGTACTCGGTGAAGCGCTGGCGCGGCCCAACGTTCGCTTCGTCGCTCAGGACATCGTGGACATCCGCGACGATCACGATGGCGGCGTGATCAGTCTTCCCGAGGGTGAGCTATGTGCCCCGGTTGTCTTCCAGAGCGCTCGCCTCTCTCCGTCGGACCGCGACCAGATCGTGCGTCATCCTTTGCGACAGCACTTCGGTGGCTGGGAGGTGCGGACCGAGCGTCCTGTATTCGACCCGCAGGTTGTCACCTTGATGGACTTCGACACCGATCAGCACGACGGCACGGCGTTCTTCTACGTGTTGCCCGACGCACCCGATCGCGCGTTGGTCGAGCACACGCTGTTCTCTCTCCACACGCGGCGCCGCGATTTCTACGACCAGCACATTCGCGCCCACCTCGATCGTCTCGGGGCCGGTGACGTCACCGTCACGAGAACCGAGTACGGCGTGATCCCGATGGAGGATCGCCCGCTCCGACAGCGGTGGGGCGACCACGTCTGGAACATCGGGACCGTCGGCGGCATGACGAAACCGACCACCGGCTACACCTTCCAGCGGATCCACGAACAGACCCGCCACCTCGTGTCGTCATGGGCCACCACGGGTGTGCCGTCACCACTGCCGAGCCCGCCGAAGCGGTACGGGATTGCCGACCGCACCTTACTCAACATCCTGCACCATCATCCCGAACGAGGCAGGCCGATCTTCGAGCGGCTGTTTCGCACGACATCGATCGACGATGTGCTTGCGTTCCTCGACGAAGACACCTCGTTGGCCCAAGATGCCCGCATGGTTTCGAAGCTGCCGTGGCTCCCATTTCTACGTGCCGGCGCTGCAGAGCTGGCGGCGGGGACGGCTGCTTCGGCCCGCACCCGCTGGACACCATGACCACGACGCTTCGCCGACAGTCGCGGACCGACAGGTTCCAGGAGTCGGGGTTGTTCTGGCTGGTGGTTGCCGGGACCGTTGGTGTCACCGCCGTTGCAGCAGCGACGTCGTTCCCCAACTGGGTGTCGATCGCCACCGTCGTCACCGTGATCGCCCTCCTCGGCATCCCGCACGGTGCAGTCGACCATCTCGTGGTGGAAAGGCTCGACGGCTATCACGACCGGGGCTCGCGAGCACGATTCGTGGTCGCCTACCTGCTGGCGATGGCCGTCGTCGGCCTTGTCTGGCTCGCTGTGCCACCACTGGCTCTGGTGATCTTCCTGGCGCTGTCCGTGCACCACTTCGGCCAGTCCGACCTCGCCTACCTCCGTCTTTCGGAACCGAGCCAGCTCGCCATCCAATGGTCGCGGGGCCTGTTCCTCGTCGGCCTGCCGCTCGTCGCTCACATCACGTCGGTCGCCCCTGTCGTCGAGCGTCTTGGTGGTGGCGACCCGGCGAGCTGGCCCTGGCTCTCAGACCTCTGGTGGTTCTGGGTTGCGTTGCTCGTCGTCCAGCACACAGTCGTCGGTGTCTCGATCGCATCTCGGATGCGTGATCGGGCCGTCATCGGCCGGGAGGTCGTCACCGTGGCAGCGTTGACCCTGCTGTTCCTGACCGCCGACCCACTCATCGGATTCGCCGTCTATTTCGGACTCTGGCACTCCGTCGCGCATCTGCTCGTGCTCACCGACCTGCTCGGCAGCGAACCGCGCCCGCTTCGCTCCGTCGCACGACTCGCCGCACCACTGACCGCCATATCGCTCGCGGCACTCGCCGCCGTCGCCGTCGGCGCCGCACTCGTCGGTCGGCCGGACGCGCTGATGCCGGTGGCTCTCATCTTCGTCAGCATGCTGACGCTGCCGCACATGGTCGTTGTCGAGAGACTGTGGCGGCGATCATCATCGACGGAATGACCGACATCGAAACGACGCTGCTAGCGGTGCACCTCGCTGCAACCCGGCGACCGTTCGGGCACTCCGTTCGGCGAATCAGACGCTGGACAGGAGGTCTCGGTTAATTAGTGCTAAATTGAACTCATGATTCAACTCTTCAGAAAAGTCGGCGTGTCGCAAGACCTCATGTACGTGCTCGGACTTGCATCGGTGGGAGCGAGCATCGCCATCTGGAACGCCCAGAGGGGCGGCGACCATGCGCATGCGGAGCGCTTCGGGATCTTCGTCGGGTTGTGGGCTCCCACCTTCTTCGCGATCGGCAACGGTCTGGCCCGGGATCGCGCCGACGCGTCGACCTGAGCGTGATGCCGTGAACCAGACTGTGCTGTCGCCGGGGCCTGTCACCGTGGCAATCGGTTCCCGCGCCCCGTTCGGGCCGATCGAGTATCTCCGACATCATGACCTGGTCGCTGCCCAAGAGGTCACCCTGGCCAGCCCGACGCGGCCTTACTCGTTTGCTGCGAGGATCCTGTTCCGCATCATGGACGCCTTGTACGGGCGGGACCGCTCACTCGAGAAGTTCAGGGTGCTCGAACTCGTCGCGCGAGTGCCGTATCAGGCTTGGGAGAACGTCGCCTATGTCGCCGTGACGCACACGGCGAGCCAACCAGGCTTCGCCCGGCACGTGTTCGACCGGGTGCGCACCGCCCGATGGGAGCAAGACAACGAGCAGTGGCATCTGCTCATCATGGAAGAGCTGACAGCCGGCCAACGGCGTGGCCTGGTGCGCAGCCGTGTGATCCCCCAGGTGCTCGCCTTCGGCTACTACCAGCTGTCGTGGTTCTTGTACGTGGTGCGCCCCAAGTGGAGTTACCGGCTGAACGCCGACTTCGAGGACCACGCTGAACACGAATATGCCCTGCTCGTGCAGGACCATCCGGAATGGGAAGCGATGCAGTACGAGGGGGAGTTCACGGAGGACTTCGGCACGTACGACAGCCTGGCTGATCTGATCCGCCAGATCGGCTACGACGAACGTCTTCACAAGATCGAGAGCGAGCAGAACATGCTCGCACCGCGTTTTGGCTGATCAGCTGCTGCGATGATGCCGGTCATCAGGGATCTGCTGTTGTCGGACATCGGTCCGGCTGTTCGACTGCTCGAGGAATGCCGAGGGCTTGCGGACACCAAGCCGGCCGACATCGCTCAGTTCGTCAGCGACGTCTCTTCAGGTGCGCCCGGTGTGGTCGCCGTCGACGGCGACAGGGTCGTCGGACTGGTGCAGGCGCGTACTGTCGCCGATGATGCCTGGATCAACGTGGTGGCGATCGACCCACACCGGCGCCACCAGGGAGTCGGCTCGGCAATGATCCAACGGCTCGAGGACAAGCTGCTGCATCTCGGCGTGAGGAAGATCTCTGCGCTGCTCTCGGGCGCTCAGGCCGGCGAGACCGCCTTGGTCAATCGGGGCTTCGAACCGACGCACGGGTTGGTGCTGTACGAGAAGCTCGAACCGTTGGCACCCACGGCAATGCGAATCGTCGATCATTACGGCGGCGAGATCCTGTCGGACCAACTGTGGGATCAGGTGGCAGGAATGGACGCCGAAAAGCAGATCATCGACGGCAGGGTGGTTGCGCCGCTCTCCGACTCCGAGACGGCCCGACGCATCGGTGTGCGTGCGCCGGCGACCGTGATGCTGTTCGGTCCGCCGGGAACCGGCAAGACCACGTTCGCCAAGGCGATCGCGGGTCGTTTGGGATGGCCCTTCATCGAGCTGCTCCCCTCGAAACTCGAAAGCGGCGACGACTCGATGTCTGCCGAACTGCGGCTGGCAATGACGGATCTGTTGCAGCTCGATCGAGCCGTCGTGTTCATCGACGAGTTCGACGAGATCGCGTCGGCGCGGGAGCGCAACCCTGCCACGAAGGGCGTGGTCAACGAGCTGTTGAAGATGATCCCGTCATTCCGATCGGCCCCTGGGCACCTGCTGGTCTGTGCGACCAACTTTGTCGCCGGCATCGACGCTGCTGTCCTGCGCCCGGGCAGGTTCGATCTGGTCATACCGATCGGACCGCCCGATCTGAGTGCACGCACCGCACTGTGGCAGGCGGCCCTGGCGCCGATGGATCAACGCCACGTCGACGTCGAGGTACTGGCGAGGTCGACCGATGGCTACACTCCCGGCGACGTCGAACTCGCAGCGCAGCGAGCTGCGGCGGCAGCATTCGACCGGGTACGTGGGGGCAGCGAGCCGTCGCACATCACCACAGACGACCTGACTGCGGCCGTCGAGCGCACCCCGGCGTCGGTGACCGCCGACATCCGGGGACGATTCGGTGACGAAGTCGATCGCTTCGCTCGCGTGTGACCAACCCAGAGTCCGTTTGCTCCCCATCGATCCCGCGTGCGGAGCACTCAACCGGTGAGATCAACTCAACGGCAGCTTTGTGGGTGTGGCCGGGTCTCTTGCGAACGAGAGTACCGGGCGGTCCTGACCATTGGGGATAGCATATGGTCATGGCCCGCCGAGAAGTTCTGGTCCAACTCGACGACGACTTGGTCGCACGGCTCGATGAGCTTGCGGCGCGGCTCGGAACGAACCGGTCCGAGTTGCTTCGCAGGGGCGCCACCGCAGTGATTACCGCCGAGGAGTTCGCAACGGCAGATCGAGAACTCATTGCCGGGTACCAGCGTCAGCCGCCCGAACCTGCACTCGTACAGTCGGCGCGCCGTCTCGCGGCGCGGACCGCGCCGGCGTGGTAGCTCGAAACGACATCATCTGGGCCGATCTCGGGCCTCCCGCTGGACGCCGCGCCGTCTGCATCCTCAGCCGTGATGCCGCCATCGCAGTGTTGAGCTCGGTCACGTGCGCACCGATCACCCGGACAATCCGTGGTATCCGCACCGAGGTCGAGGTCGGTCCTGCGCAAGGGCTGCCCGAACGCTGCGTCATCAGTTGCGACAACGTCATCACGGTGCCAGTCGAAGATCTTGATGATGAACCAGTCGGTCGCCTCGATGAGGTCACGCGGGCGGCACTCGACATCGCTCTAAGGTTCGCGTTGGACATCGTCTACTGAGGCCCTCCGTCACGGCGTGTCGATCGTCGCCGGAAACCAGTGGTATCCGAGCGACCCGGACTCGGGCAACATGCGCTTCAGCAACGCCTCGGCGACAACACCACAGATCGCCGAGGCCTGAGCACTGTCAAGGCCCACCTCGCCAGGCTCATGAACGAGCTCGCCGCTCGTAACCGCGTCGAGATTGCGATGTGGGCGTCCGAAACCGGACGCCCTCAAGCCTCGCCCGAATGGGCATCAGGACCAGCGAGCCAGCAGCTCGCCGCAGTCGGACGCGGCGGAACGTTCGGGCGATGTGTCGGCCGAAAGACCAACTCCGATTTGGCCGATCAGCCGATGTGTCCACGATCCCGCCTCGTCATCGTTGGCACCGTGCAGCGATCGCCCCTCCACACGGACGACTCTGCACCTGATCCGAGCGTGACAGCTCCGCTGGCGATCGGCTCGACACCAGACAACCCCCATGAATGGACCAACAACTCATGATCACCGTCTCGTCCCTCACCAAGCACTACGGCGACCGGGTCGCCGTCGACGACATGTCCTTCGATGTGGCCGCTGGCCGTGTCACCGGCTTCGTCGGTCCGAACGGCGCCGGTAAGTCCACCACGATGCGGATGATGGTCGGGCTCACCCGACCCGACCACGGCGGCGTCCGGTATCGGGGCATCGACTACACCCGGCTCCTCCGACCGGCGCGCGTCGTCGGTGCCGTGCTCGACGCTCGGTGCATGCACCCGGGCCGCACCGCCCGGAATCATCTGCGCGCGACTGCAGCACTCAGCGCCATACCAGTCAGGCGCGTCGACGAGGTACTCGCCGAGGTCGGGCTCGAGAACGCT
>JBGTEH010000589.1:0-4337 GCA_041747915.1 Ilumatobacteraceae bacterium | reverse complement strand
CGCACGCGACTCGCAAGGTCACCCAGTCATCAGCCGAGGTTTCGAGAACCCGACTCAATCCGAGGCGTTCGGGCGCACGAGACCGTGATCCCTCATGAACCCATCGAGCCGCTCACGCTGCCCGGTGACCGGTTGGTCGACAATCGAGACGATCATCGAGCGCTCGCCCACGACGATGTCCTGCACGCTGTGATGATCGAACACGTCACCGGCCACCTCGAGGCGATCCGAGAAATCCACCCGCACAGTGCGATCATCGACGAGCCCGACCACCGTGTGATCGAAACCGACCCGGTCGAACAAGTGGCGTGCCAGCGCCGATCCCTCCGAGTAGCTCTGGACCACGGCATCGGGGCCACGATGTAACTCACTGCCAATCCGATAGGTCACCTCAGGGTCGAGTAATGACCGCACGGTGACGAAATCGTCCTCATCGAGCGCTCGTGCCAGGAGAACGACAGCATCGACGGGGGCGGATTCAGGCTCGCTCACCGGCAGCACATTGTCACATCCCGAGGTCGGTCGGTTGAAGATCAGGAATCCGGCAGCGGATCACCCGTGCCCATGTGCCAACCGCATCACGGTTCCTCACCCAGAAGGGCTGATGTCACGTCGTCTCGGCGATCCCGAGGTACACCGCCCGAGGTCCGACAACATCAAGGTTCCTTACGGTGTGAGGTTGGATCTCACGCCCTTCAGTTCAACGCCGGACGTCGGAGTTCGAACGAACGAACATCCAAGTGGGACCGACGCGCGAGATCAAGATGGCAGGTGAAACCTTCATGAGCATTGACCTGGTCGACGCACTTGAGACGAACTTTTGGAGCATGTGGCGACAGTTCGGTCGCGGACACAACTGTCGGCTGGTCGAAGGTCAGGACGTCACACGCTTCGAAACGCCGATCGCCCGGTTGCCGTACAACGCGGTGATTCGGTTCGTCGCCGAAGATGAGATCGACCGAGAGATTGACCAGGCGCTCGCCGCCTACGCTCGTCGGCGGGTGCCCGTGATGTGGGTGCTGCACCCCACCACCAACAACGATCTCTGTCGCCGCTTGGGTCAACGCGGCCTGACTGCAGTCGAAGGCATCCCCGGGATGGCTCGCGACCTCGACGATCTGCCAGTTGCGCGGCCGCTCCCTGCGGGTGTCGTCATCACCGAGGTTGGCCCGGGCACCCCGAGGCCATACATCGACCTCGTCGCCGATCGATACGGACTTACACCCGGAGACGCCAGGACGCTCGATTCGATCTGGAACGCGGCAAGGTTCGGCGCGGCAGGCTCGCCCAACCGGTCATGGATCGCGACCCGCCACGGACTCCCGGTCGCCAAAGTGACGACCCATCATGATGGCGACATCGCCGGCATCTACGGCGTCGCCACCACCCCAGAGGCGCGGCGAATGGGGCTCGGTCGAGAACTAACGCTGCGCGCGATGACGGCAATCCGCGACAACGGCGCCCAGACCGCCGTCCTCCACTCGTCGGCCATGGCTGCGTCGCTCTACCTCTCGCTTGGATTCGAACAGATCGCCGAGTTCCGGCTTCTGAGTCCACCCGGCGCACTACATCTCTGAGCGAACGTGGCAGCATCACAGCGACGAAGGCCGGAAGGAATGACGATGAACTCACACCAGAACGACACACTGACGTGGTCCCCGCCGAGGCCGGGGCGTGCTCCGACACACCCAGGAGATCGAGCATCACGACGCTACGCAGGGTGCACGACGGGCTCCGACCGACCATCGCCAACTGCACAGAATGTGCGCTCGCAATTCCTGACCTGGACGAGCAGCCCCGCGCCGAATCACGGCCCCAGACGCGCACCCGGAAATCACGGCTGAGTGTTGCGATTCTGAAGGCGGGCGGGCCCACGTGGCCACAGCACGTTATGTGCGTCGCCGTCGACCCGACGCCTGCGCGATCGCCTCAAACGCAAGGTCGTCAGCGGTCGGCGCGAGGGCAGCCACGACGGCGATCTGGGGCGTCTTCGTGCTCCAGACCTGATAGGTGCCGGGCGCGAACTCGAACGGTACGAATTGCCCCAGGCGATCGAAGTCGACGTAGGGATCGTCGGTCACGACGAAGTCGAGATCGTCGCGGGTGTACGCGCCCGCATCTCCTCCGCTGATGACGTAGAGCCCGGTGACCTGCGAGAACAGCGCCGACGCCGAGTAGTCGGAGTCAGCCATGAGGCCGACCCAGACGTCGGCGCTGGCGTCCCCGGTGAACGGCGTCGACGGCGAGTTCTTGGCCAACGCCTCGGCGACGAGCACCTCCCGCTCCGATTCTGGGCACACTTCCGGTTCGGCGTCACCCGACGCGAACGGGTTGCACGCGCCGTTTGCACCGCCAGTAGGAGCGTCAGCCAGGAGGATCGGGGCATTCGATGAACATCGGCGCCGTTTGGTCGACACCTCAGGGTTGGCATCTCATGCTTCGAGTGCCCCGGCGGTAGTACGAAGCGTCGCCGGACTACCGGACCCACGTAGTGGCCGGCAGGCGCGACGGTTGAAGCGCCGGGATTTTACGGGGCACGTCAGGTGCCACCTTCTCTCGGTTCTTTGCTTCGCATGACATGTTTGGGGCTCGGTTGCGTTTACAGCGTCTGTGCTGAGTGCATCGGGACTGATCTTCCCCTTTCGCTCCGACCCGAACGAGCGTGCGGTGAATCTGCGGACCGTGACTGTCGCTCTCACGGTGTGAGTCGCCATCTCACGCCTCAGAGACGAGAGCACCACGTCGGTTGCTCACGACTGAACGGAGCTATTCATCATGGACACACTGCGAGATCTTTCGATCGACCTCCCCGGCGACATCCGGACCGACATCCGCGACGAGACGCGCGACAGCTCGGACTCGATCGTCGTCCGGGCGGCTCGCCCCAACGACGCCGGAGCGCTCGAGGCGCTGATGTCCAGCCGGCATCTGCTCGACGGCACGATGCGCATCCCAAACACGCCTGTGACCGGCCCGTGGCTCGACGCCGAGCGCGGCGCCTACGTGCTGGTCGCGGCCGTCGGCGATGATGTCGTCGGTGTGCTGGTGTTGTCTACCTACCCGGACTGGCCGCGCCATCGCCACGTCGGCGAGGTCGATTTGGTCGTGACCCACGTCGACCATCGTGGTCGTGGTGTGGCGTCGAAGTTGATGGGCGAGATCATCGACATGGCCGAGCAGTGGATGGGGTTGCGTCGGTTGCAGCTGATCGTTTTCTGCGACAACGTCGGGGCGATCCGGGTGTACGAACGGCTGGGCTTCCAGATCGAGGGCACGATGCGCGCCTACGGCTTCGGCCCAGGTCAGGATCGCGATGCGTACATCATGGCGAGGTTGTCGAGACCGGGCTCGACGTCGTGACGCGGCGACTCGGTGGAGCGACAGCCTCGAAATCCGCGCAATGACTGTCGCACAAGGTGGACGTCGCTCGTGATACTCGACGACGATGACCGGCCATGGCACCGCCGATCAGTTGTCTACCGTTGAAGCGATGAAGGTCGCGTTCGTGAAGCTGTCGGATCAGCGCCACACAGTGCGCGTAGAGCGCGACGACGGGACGAACGAATCGGTCGAGCTGGACTCCCGAAGCTTCCTGCGACACGATCTCGCGCACTTCGCCGTGGAACTGGAGTTGGAGCTGACTGCGGGGGTCTGGGGTTCGGTTGCTGGTGGCGGCAGCCTGTCGGGTAGCGGGCTGGACGGCGCTGACATGGAACTCGCAGAGACGATCAGCGGGCCGATGCAAACAATGATGCGAACCGGGGCGGACGCAGGAGAGATCCGTGCCGTACTCGCTCGCGTGGTGCCAGAGATTGGTTCACTCGAACTTGCCCAGTGCCTGCACGCTCGTCTCCGGTCGTTGGTCGGCCTATGGGCGGCTACCCCCTATCAGGGCGAGATGGCGCTGGAGTGGCCCGAGCCACCCAACAACTGACTCCACATTGCGGGTGTCAACGGGCTCTTCTCGCTCACGTGGGGAGAAGGCTCGGAAGGGATGGGTGGGCCTCCCGGGCGGAAGGCGCCGAAGTGCACTGCCTCGACCTTCGAGAGCTAGCTGAACCTCAGACGACTGAGCCTCGTCGTCTTCGTCGAAAGCGCCGTCGCGCTCGAGATGTGTACCGCAGACTCGGGGGTTCGTCGTCGAAGCAACTATGGCCGGATACGGGTTCAAGCGGGGACGGTATGTCGAGACAGACGTGATGGCGCGCCTCCGTGACGACACGGGCGGGCCAGGCACGCAGGGGCCGTACCCGCGCCGCCCCTCGACCTTCAGCCGGCGATGGTGGCCGGGATTACGTGCGGGTCAACGCGGGTGGCAGGGCGTCACAGTGCGCCGG
>JBGTEH010000588.1:0-7420 GCA_041747915.1 Ilumatobacteraceae bacterium | reverse complement strand
GCGTTTCACGCTCACCCGGACGGGATCGCGTGTGGGAGCACTGCTGCGGTGGATGATCAGGGCCCCCAAGACCGCCCCGCACATCCGGATGACCTCGGGACCCTATTTCGCCAACAACATGTGCGAGTTGAGCTACCGCGGGTCGCAAGCGCAGGTCACGGTCGAACATTCGACTCCAGATGACGACGGCGGTGGCCAACTGTCCGAGGTCGCTCACGTCCAGCTCTGAATCGGGTTCAAGATTTCGCCAGCGGCAGGATTGGGGTTCGTGCCTTTCGGGTAATCGATGGGGATGGTGACGACGCTTGCGGTCCTGCTGACAGGAGTAGTGGCTGCGGCCCTGCTCATGTTGGTCGCAGCGCTGCAGTCGCCGCGGGACAACGATCCGGTCGATCCGGAGGCGGCGACGCACTGGTTGGTGGAGCGAATGGGCTCGCGCCCGGGAATTCAACGGATGCTCAGCCACGTCGATCGACGAGTCGCGGGTGGAGTGGCCGTGGCCGTCGCCTTCGCCGTGGTGTTCGCCGGTGCGCTGTTCATCGGTTGGGTGTTCGACACGGTCGACTCCGGTCGCGGATTCGCCCGGTGGGATCGGTCGGTGGCTGCGTGGGGTCCCGACCATGCCGACGGTGCCGCGGCCACGCTGATGAAGTGGATCACCGAACTGGGCGGAACGACGCTGCTGTTCGTCGTCATGGCGGTGGTCGGAATCATCGACTGGCGGCGCCGGCGCAACGCATCGGGCGCCTTGTTCCTGGCCACCGTCGGGGTCGGCGTCGTTGCGATCAACAACGGTTTGAAGTTCTTGATCATGCGCGAACGCCCACCGGTCGAGCACCTGGTCGGTTCGTCCGGATCGTCGTTCCCGTCCGGCCACTCGTCGGCGGCGGCAGCGTGCTGGTTGGCGATCGCGCTGGTCGTCGGTGGTTGGCTCCCGCGACGGGCTCGGCCCTGGTGCGGCGCCGTTGCGATCGGAATCGCAGGGCTGGTCGCCGCGAGTCGAGCGATGCTCGGCGTGCACTGGCTCACCGATGTGCTGGCCGGTCTGGTCGTTGGTTGGGCCTGGTTCGTCGTCGTCACGATTGCGTACGGCGGGCGACACCAGCGGCTCGGCGAACCGATCGAGGAGATCGTCGCGGCCCCCGCCGACGGCGCACAACACACGATGGATGGAGCAGGTCATGGGTGACTCGAACGGATCGACTCGTGTCGGCGTGGTGATCAATCAGGGTAAGGACTTCGGTGGTGGGCTCGAAGAGCTCCGTTCGGCGTTGGCCGACGGTGGCCATCCCGACCCACCCTGGTACGAGGTCGCAAAAAGTAAGTTGGCGCCCGACAAGATCCATGCGCTGGTCGAGGACCACGGGGTCGACCGGGTATTGGTGTGGGGTGGTGACGGAACGATCCGCAGAGCGATCAACACGATCGTCGGCGACGGTCTCGACGCATCGATCGGGATCCTGCCCGCCGGTACTGCGAACCTCCTCGCCCACAATCTCGACATCCCCATCGACCTGCGCGAAGCCGTCGACATCGCTCTTCACGGCGAGCCTCGAGCGATCGATGTCGGCAAGATGAACGGCACCTACTTCGCCGTCATGGCCGGCGCCGGGTTCGATGCGCTGATGATTCGCGACGCCGACGAGAACGCACTGAAGGAGCGCTTCGGCAAGGTGGGGTACGTGGTCGCCGCCGTGCGCAACCGCGACGTGAGCCCCGCTCTGGCAAAGATCGAGGTCGACGGGCAACCGTGGTATCACGGCGACGCCGGCTGTGTCATCGTGGCCAACGTCGGCACGATCCTGGGTGGGCTCAAGGCGTTCCCCGACGCGTCGCCGATCGACGGCCGACTCGACATCGGCGTCGTCTCGGCCCGTTCGACATCGGACTGGATGCGGGTACTCGCCAGCGCGACCGTGCAGCGCGCTCATCGGTCTCCGCTCACGAAGATGACGACGGCGACGAAGATCACGATCGAGTTCGACCGCTCGCTCCCATGGGAAGTCGACGGTGGCGATCGCGATCGCGAGAAGAAGTACACGGTTCGATGCGTCCCGCAGGCGGTACGCATCTGTCAGCCGCGGCTCACTCCATCCGACGACGAGCCGCTCGCGTCCGCGGAGCCAGACGCGTGAACGACCTGAACGCAATGAACGACATGAACGAACGAGGGAGAACGACATGAGCGTGACCGCACCCAACCCCAAGTCGGCGACCGAAGGCCCTGCCGGCGACTCCGACATCGGGGCGGAGAAGGCCGAGGAGTTCGCCAGACAGCATCCCGCTCTGGTGAAGTTCGCCCGGGTCGGTTGGATCGCCAAAGGCATCGTGTACACGCTCACGGGCGTGCTGGCGCTGTTCATCGGACTTCGCGCGCAGGAACAGGTTGCCGACGGAGAGGGCGAGGCCAGCCAGAGTGGTGCGATCGCCCGCATCGCAGAGAACTCTTTCGGGGTCACCCTGCTGTATGTGATGGCCGCCGGGCTCGTGATCTACTCGTTGTGGCGTCTCGTCACGGTGGTGCTCCCCGCTGAGAACAGCGTGAAGGGCTGGCTCACCCGCGCGGGCTACTTCGTCAGCGCGATCGTGTATTTGCTTCTGGCATGGACGGCGGTGCTCTTCGCCCGGAATCCGAATCGGCCGGAGGATCAGGAGGATCGCAAGGTCGAGGGCTTCACTCGCGATCTGTTGGACAGCGGAGCGGGACGAGCCCTTCTGGTGTTGGTCGGCGTCGCCATGGTCGTGATCGCGGGGGTCTTCCTCTGGAAGGCGCTGAAGGCGACATTCACCTCTGAGCTGCTTCCCGGGAGCGTCGGGCCGGTCTCGCACCACATGCTGGTGACACTCGGCCGCATCGGCTGGGTCGGCCGGTCCGCCATGATGGCGCTGATCGGCGTGTTGCTGACACAAGCGGCGATCAACTACGACGCCGAGGAGGCACAGGGCCTCGACGGATCGCTCCGACAGGCCGCCGAGTCGACAGTCGGACGAATCCTCGTGGTGGTGGTCGGCGCCGGCCTACTCGTGTACGGCGTGTTCTGCGCCCTCAGTGCTCCCAAGCAGCGACTGGTCGGAGCGGACTCGTGACGACGGATCTGGATCCCACCAATCAACCCGACGGTGTCGACCACGGTGGTGACGACCATCGTTCGTGGGTCCGCTCGACCTGGCCGGTCGACCGTCGACAGTGGCTGCTTCTCGGCATCGCCCTGGTTGCCATGGTCGGCGTACTCACTGCAATCGGGCTGGTGCTGACCGATCTCGCCGCACCGAACTTCATCACCCGGCTCGACGTGGATGTCGCCGAACGCTTGGCGTCCGATCGGACCCCGCTGAAGGACGATCTCGCTCACTGGGGGGCCTTCCTCGCCGCGACCGAGGTGAAGATCGCCGTGACGGCCCTGTTCGCAATCGGTGCGATCATCGCCTGGCGGCGATGGCATGAACCGGTGTTCGTCGCATTCACGCTCATCTTCGAAGCAACGGTGTTCATCATCGTGACGTTCCTCGTGGCGCGCCCTCGACCCGATGTGCCCCGCCTCGAGGACTCGCCGGTCAATTCGAGCTTTCCGTCGGGGCACGTCGCCGCGGCCACGGTCTACGGCGCGTTCGTGGTCGTCGTGTTCTGGCACACGACCTCTCGTTGGTGGCGATCGCTGGCGGTGGCGCTGTTCGTCGCCGTCGTGGGCACCGTTGCCTGGTCGCGGATGTACCAGGGCATGCACTTCCTCAGCGATGTGGTCACCGGCATCCTGCTCGGCCTCGCCTCGCTGGCGATCTGTCTCTACGTCCTCGGCCGACCCGCTCCGCGCGATGAGAGATGAAGCGCACCCCCTGCGCTCATCTCTCATCGGTGGCTCTGCGAGCGGCGGGTTGGAAGCGGTACGGGGTGCCCATAGCATTGCAAGGCCGTGATCGGGAGGCATTCCGATCACCACTCCATTCAGCAACTGATGTCTGAGCAGGCCACCCGCATCGTTCGGGACCGGAACCGCCCAGCAACTACATGATCTCGTGCTCCGCACGCTCGTCCTGTCACGAACCGTGACAGTCGCAGCGGCGGAGCATTTGCGTGGATAGCCGTTCGTCACCAGAGGAGCGGCTCGATCAACTCAAAAGGACACTGCCGCCATGGCACAACAATCGATCGTCGGCGAGAAGGTCGGCATGACACAGACGTGGGTGGACGACAAGGTCGTTCCGGTCACGGTGCTGCGCGTCGAGCCGATGCGCATCGTCCAGATCAAGACCAACGAGCGCGACGGCTACACCGCCCTGCAGGTGACCTACGGGCACCGCAAGGCCAACAAGCTCACCAAGCCTGCGCTCGGACACTTCGAGAAAGCCGGCGTCGAGCCGGGCAAGCGTCTCGTGGAGCTGCGCCTCGACTCGGTCGACGGCTTCGAGGTCGGCCAGGAACTGACCGTCGAGCAGATCCCCGCCGGCACCATGGTCGATGTCACCGGCACCAGCCGTGGCAAGGGCTTCGCCGGCGTGATGAAGCGTCACAACTTCAAGGGTCAGCCCGCGTCGCACGGCAACAACAAGAGCCATCGCAAGCCGGGCGCCATCGGCTCGTGTGCCTTCCCGGCGCGCGTGTTCAAGGGCCAGCGCATGGCGGGCCACATGGGCCACGAGCAGGTCACCACGCAGAACCTCGTGGTCGTCGAGTCCGACGTCGAGCGCAATCTGCTGCTGATCCGTGGTTCGGTTCCCGGCCCGGCCGGCGGTGTCGTCCTCGTGCGCAACGCCGTCAAGTTCGCAGGAAAGGCAGGCTGACCGTGGCCGATCTCACCCTCAAGACCGCCTCCGGCAAGGACAGCGGAACGATCGCACTCGACGACGAGGTCTTCGGCGTGCAGCCGAACATCGCGCTGATGCACCAGGTCGTCACGGCGCAGCTCGCCGCTCGCCGCTCAGGTACCCAGAGCACCAAGACCCGCTCCGATGTCCGCGGTGGCGGACGCAAGCCGTACGCCCAGAAGGGCACCGGCAACGCCCGCCAGGGCTCGATCCGTGCACCGCACTTCGTCGGCGGTGGCGTGGCCCTCGGCCCGAAACCCCGCAAGTACGACCAGAAAACTCCCAAGAAGATGGTGAAGGCCGCGCTGCGTTCGGCGTTGTCCGACCGCGCCAGCGAGGGCAAGATCATCGTCGTCGAGAGCTGGGGCTTCGAGGCACCCAAGACCAAGGATGCCAAGGCCGCTCTCGATGCACTCGGCATCACCGGCACCGCTCTGGTGGTCGTGGGTCGTGACGACGCAGCCGCAGCGCTCAGCTTCCGCAACCTGCCCAAGGTGCAGATCATCGGCCCGGGCGAACTGAATGCCTACGACGTGCTCTGCAACGAGTGGATCGTGTTCACCAGGGACGTCCTGCCTGCGGCAGCGCCCGTCGCACCCTCTGCCGTTCCCTCTGCCGCACCCTCTGCCGCAAACCCGGCCGCAAACCCGGCCGACTCAACGGAAACGGAAACAGTCTGATGAAGGACCCACGCGACATCATCATCGCTCCGGTCGTCTCGGAGAAGAGCTACGCCCTCATCGAGACCGGCGTCTACACCTTCAAGGTGAGCCCGAAGGCCTCGAAGCCCGAGATCCGCGATGCCGTCGAGGCGATCTGGGGCGTCGAGGTGCTCAAGGTCAACACTCTGAACCGCAACGGCAAGCGCAAGCGCACCCGTGGCACCAACCGCATCGGTACCCGGCCCGACACGAAGCGGGCCATCGTCACCCTGGCAGCGGGCGAAATCCCGCTGTTCGAGAACTGAGCTGATCATGGCCATTCGTTCCCGCAAGCCCACCAGCCCCGGCCGTCGCTTCCAGACGAGCTCCGATTTCAGCGAGATCACCAAGACCACGCCGGAGCGGAGCCTCCTCGTCAAGAAGTCGAAGACCGGCGGACGCAACAGCTACGGCCGCAAGACCTCGCGTCACCGCGGCGGCGGCCACAAGCAGCAGTACCGCATCATCGACTTCAAGCGCACCAAGGATGGCGTGACCGCCAAGGTCGCCGCCATCGAGTACGACCCGAATCGCACGTGCCGCATTGCTCTGCTTCATTACAACGACGGCGTCAAGGCGTACATCCTTGCGCCGCGTGGCCTCAATGTCGGCGACACCGTCGAGAGTGGCCAGGGCGCGGACATCAAGCCCGGCAACGCACTCCCGCTGCGGTACATCCCCGTCGGCACCACCGTCCACAACGTCGAGCTGCGCCCCGGCCAGGGCGGCAAGATCGGCCGATCTGCCGGCATCGCCGTGCAGCTCGTCGCCAAGGAGGGCGAGTACGCCACGCTGCGTATGCCCTCCACCGAGATGCGTCGTGTGATGATCGACTGCCGTGCCACGGTCGGCGAAGTCGGCAACAGCCAGCACGAGCTCGTGAAGATCGGCAAGGCCGGTCGCAACCGCTGGAAGGGCAAGAAGCCTCAGACCCGCGGTGTGGCCATGAACCCCGTCGACCACCCACTCGGTGGTGGCGAAGGCCGCACCTCGGGTGGCCGTCCCGCCGTGTCGCCGTGGGGCAAGCCCGAGAGCCGAACACGCAACAAGAAGAAGGCGAGCCAGAAGTTGATCATCCGCCGCCGCCGTACGAGCAAGGGTCGCCGCTGACGCGGCAAGGAAGGTAACTCCGCATGTCTCGCAGTCTGAAAAAGGGCCCGTTCGTCGACGATCATCTTCTCAAGAAGATCGACGCCCAGAACGCCGCCGGAGAACGCAAGGTCGTCAAGACCTGGTCGCGTCGCTCCACCATCATCCCCGACATGGTCGGCCACACCATTGCGGTCCACGACGGCCGCAAGCACGTCCCGGTGTACGTCACCGAATCGATGGTCGGCCACAAGCTCGGGGAGTTCAGCCCCACCCGCACGTTCAAGTTCCACGCGGGCATGGAGCGCAACTCGAAGGGTCGCCGCTGATGACCGGACCGAAGCTCAACGAGAAGTCGTTCGTCGCCGGCGAACGCTCGGGCACCAAGGCCACCGCCCGCTACGTGCGTGCGTCGGCTTCGAAGGCCCGTGTCGTGCTCGACTTGATCCGCGGGCTCGACGTGCGCAGCGCCGACGAGGTGCTGCAGTTCACCGACCGCCATATTGCCCGTGACATCCGCAAGGTGCTCGCGAGCGCTGTTGCGAATGCGGTCAACAACGACGACCAAGACGCCGAAGAGCTCTACGTCGTGGCCTGCTTCGCCGACGAGGGCCCGACGCTCAAGCGTTTCCGCCCTCGTGCTCGAGGCCGCGCCACGCGCATCAACAAGCGCAGCTGTCACATCACCGTGATCGTTGCCCGCATGAGCGACGACCGCACGTACTTGGCGGTGGCCTTCGTGCCGGAGCGTTCCCCGGCGACGAACGACTTCTCGTTGAGCTTCGGACCGGTCATCAGCGGCGACCCTTCGAGTTGCGCTCCATGCC
>JBGTEH010000587.1:0-3698 GCA_041747915.1 Ilumatobacteraceae bacterium | reverse complement strand
ATCGATGGCCTCGTACGGAGCTTCGAGCGTGGACCAACCGACCGCCGCGCTCTGACGATCCGAGCGCGTGAGGCGATGCTCTGCCGCCGTCACGCCGAGGTGAGCGGCCTTGATGCGCAGCGCGGCGTCGTTGCTGACCATGGTGGTGGGACCGAAGTCCGACTGGCCGATTGCAGCACCGATGATCCGGTTGTCGGGCACCGACGGGTCGAGTCCGTGTTCGACGAGGAGGTGCTTGCGGATGTTGTTGATCTCGATCTGCAGCGTTGCGGTGCCGTTTCCCGTTGGTACGGGCTTGGCGAGCGAGCCGCCGTGGGCGACGCGCAGTTCCTCGAGAGTCCGCAATGCGGTTCTCGCTGCGCGACCCACGTCATCGGGGCGACTCTTGAGGCCGTCGAGTTCTTCGACCACGGTCAGAGGAATCACGACATCGGCGTCGACGAACTCGAGCACGCATGTCGGGTCGGCGATCAACACCGAGGTGTCGACCACGAGTCGAGTTCGCTCACCCCCCAACATTCCGTCGTGACTCAGGGATGCATGCTCTGCATCGTGGGTCGGTGCGCCAGCGGACGGAAGAAGGTCGGTCACCATCACTCCTCGGCCGAAGCCTCGTGGATTTGCTCTGAAACGGATGTCATACCCAACGGGTCGATGTTCTATCGCACCTCTCGCGCGACGTGGTGGATCCGAGAAAGGTTCAATACCGGCAAGGCCCAGCGGGCGATGTCATTGCAGATGCAACGAGGAGAGTGCTTGAACGCGGGTGCTCCACGTCGGTCTCATGGTCTCATCCCACACAAATTGTGGGCACGGTCTCGGTGCCAGCCACCGGGGTGAACAGCAACGCAACACCCATCCGAAAGAGGACTCATGGCAACCAAAGCAGAACTGATCGACGCAGTGGCCGACGCCGCCGGCGTTTCCAAAGCCGACGCAGAGCGCACCCTCGGTGCGTTCTTCGATCACGTCGTCTCCGCCGCCAAGAGCGGCGAGAAGGTCGCATGGCCGGGCTTCGGTTCGTTCAGCACCACCCAGCGCAGTGCCCGCACGGGTCGCAACCCGCAAACCGGTGACCCCGTGCAGATCAAGGCGTCGACGGCGATGAAGTTCAGCGCCAGCTCGACCCTCAAGTCCGCTCTCAACGGACGCTGACCCTGATGGTCGTCGCGAGAAAGGCTCCGGCAAAGAAGGCGCCAGCGAAGAAGGCGCCGGCAAAGAAGGCGCCAGCGAAGAAGGCTCCGGCCAAGAAGGCGCCAGCGAAGAAGGCTCCGGCCAAGAAGGCGCCAGCGAAGAAGGCTCCGGCCAAGAAGGCTCCGGCCAAGAAGGCGCCGGCGAAGAAGGCTCCGGCCAAGAAGGCGCCAGCGAAGAAGGCGCCGGCGAAGAAGGCTCCGGCCAAGAAGGCGCCAGCGAAGAAGGCACCAGCGAAGAAGGCTCCGGCCCGACGACGCTGATCACCTGTGCAACGGTGAGAACGGGAGGCCCTCGGGCCTCCCGTTTCGCGTTCAGAGGTCGGTGATCAGTTTGAAGACTTCGGCAGCATCCATGTCGAACGGTCGCCCGAGATCGCCGAGCCGATTGCGCACGCGCTGCGCGAATGCCGCCATCTCGTCGTCGTTGGCGGCTTTCATCGTCGACTCGAACTGGCTCTCGTGTGCCGCCAACGCGTGCAGCTTCACCTCGACGAAGGATGTGATGTCCTCGGCGTGGTCCGGCTGATCGGCCTCCCACAACAGCAGCGCATCGGGCCGATGATGGTTAATCCCGTGGTCGGCGAAGAAGTGTGGATCTCGTGCCGCCACGATGCCGTCGCAGGCCAGGAGCCCGGCATGGCGGTGGTCGGGGTGGAGCCGATAACGCTTCCACGGATCGTGGCCGAGCACCACCTGGGGCCGCAACTCTCGGATCACCCTGGCGACCTCGCCGCGAGTCGCGAGGTCGCTGTCGAGTTCACCGTCGACCCGTTCGAGGAAGCGCACCTCACCGGCACGATCTCGCGCCAGCCGGCGCGCCGCTTCACGCTGCTCGTGCTGGCGCCGCGTGGCCAGCGCTGCGATGTCCGCATTGGGATCCCACGTTCCCTTCGAGCCATCGGTACACACGAGGTGGTGGATCACGCAGCCCTCGTCGGCCCACTTGGCCAGCAGCCCGCCGCACCCGAATTCGACGTCGTCGGGATGGGCGCCGATTGCCAGCGCCGATGACGGTGTGTCGAGGTTCATGCTGAACGGTGGCCCCGCGACGCCCGGGATCACTGGCGGGGGTTGACCGGGCTCGTTGGCAGCCATGCGGGGAGTACCTCTCGGATCAGCGGATGGGTGAGATCGCGATGTGTGTCGAGATCGAGCGACAGGTCGGTGTCGCCGCGAACCTCGAGTTCCACGCCGTCGTGGGCCAGCGCCTGGGCGAGATGGCGTGAGAACGACCCGCCGCCGTATGACGCGCGCAGCGGCGTGGCAGCCGGGAACGACATCACATTCGTGCCGTCGTGGCGGCGATCCGGTACGAGCGTGATGCGACCGGTTCGGGCCACCCGCGCCAGGCGCGACGGACGGGGCAGATCGGCGTGGGTCACGAGCAGATGATCGAAGCCCTCGGCAACGATCCGCTCGACGCCGTCGTCGACGGCGCCGTTGAGTCCGAGGTCGGCGCCCCAGATGACCTCGGCGCCGTGCTCGCTCGCCCACGCCGACACCTCGTCGTCGTCGCACGCGACGAACGTGGGCGACTCGGCAACCGCTTCGAGGACGCGTGTGGCCATCCAACGTGCCAGCGCCGCCCGGTCGGCGTCGGAGAGCACCCCGTGGAGCCGGCCCTTGGCGGCCGTGAATCGCTTCACCGGGATCAGCACGGCGAGCTGCACGATGGCCCACTGTAGGAGAGCGTCGCCGCCGGCGTGTTGTCCGCTGGCTCCGAAGATCCTGCGAACTAGGGTGCAGCCCAGTGGCGAAGGGGAACGAGATGACGGCCGTCGAGACACAGAAGCAGCGTCGATGACAAGCGCGTCGATCAACGTCGCGGTGATCGGCGCGGGCTCGTGGGGGACCACCGTGGCCGCGCTCGCTGCGGAGAACACCCCGACGGTGTTGTGGGCGCGTCGGTCCGAACTTGCCCGCCAGATCAACGATGCCAAGGTGAACGCCGAGTACCTCCCGGCGTTCGTGCTTCCCGACGAACTCCGTGCGACCGACTCGCTCGCGGACGCCGTGGCGCACGCGGACGTCGTCGTGATGGCCGTACCGTCACACGGGTACCGCGATGTTGCGGTCGAAGCGGCCGAATCGATCAGGCCCTGGGTGCCGATCGTCTCGTTGTCGAAGGGTCTGGAACGCACGACCCTCAAGCGCATGAGCGAGGTCACGGCCGATGCGATGCCCGGTCATCCGGTTGCCGTGCTGACCGGACCCAACCTGGCCAAGGAGATCCTGGCCGGTCAACCCGCAGCCAGCGTCGTGGCGATCGACGACGCCACGATCGCGCAGGAGCTCCAGCGCATCTTCAGCCGACCGAGTCTGCGGGTGTACACCAACACCGACGTCGTGGGCTGCGAGGTGGCGGGCGTCGTCAAGAACGTGATCGCCATCGCCGCCGGCATGGCCGAGGGAATGGGTTTCGGCGACAACACACGGGCCACGCTGATCACCCGGGGCCTCGCCGAGATGACCCGACTCGGCGTGGAGATGGGGGGTCGACCCGTC
>JBGTEH010000586.1:0-4170 GCA_041747915.1 Ilumatobacteraceae bacterium | reverse complement strand
TTCAACCTGCCCGACGCGATCCGCCAATACATCACCTGCGACGGACTCGTCACCCCGACATTCGTGGACGGGGCGATCCCGATCTCGAACGGGCGGACCGGGCGCATGATCCCGCAACGCACCCGACGCCTCGTACTGCTGCGCGATGGTGGCTGCGCCGTCCCGGGTTGCACACAAACCCATGTGATCGAGGTGCATCACATCATCCACTGGGAGAACGACGGACCAACCGACACCTGGAATCTCATCGCGCTGTGTCCGCATCACCACCGAATGCACCACAAACGTGAGTTGGGCATCACCGGCAACGCCGATCAGGGCACGGTGGTGTTCACCGACCGCAACGGCACACTGCTGCAACCGTCGGGGGCGAAACCCAAGCCCCCCGGGGCACCACCACCACCGCCACCCGGACGGTACGCGCACCCCCTCGGCGAACGCCTCGACACCCGATACCTCCACTTCCCAGAACCCGGCACCCGCCGCTACCGAGCCGCCTGATCGCGGTCTTCGCGCGGATCGGCTCGCTCGCAGGCCGCGAGCAACCGATGCAATCCCACACTCAGATCCGACGAGCCGGCGAAACGCCCGTCGGAATCGGAGGGCGGCGCCGACGGGTGCTTGACTGGCCCCATGACTGCCGTGAGCGAATCCGTCCGCATCGAGATCGAGTCGACTGAGGCCGGCGACATCTCGGTCATCGTCATCGACAACCCACCGGTCAATGCCCTGAGCTGGCGCGTGCGCCAAGGACTCTTCGACGCGATGACCAACGCCGTGAGCGACGGCGCCATCGCCGTCGTGGTGATCTGCGATGGCCGGACGTTCATCGCTGGCGCCGACATCACCGAGTTCGGTGGCGGAGCCCAACAGGCGGTCGGGCTCCACGAGGTGCAGGCGGCCATGGAGGACGCTCCGATTCCGGTTGTCGCGGCCATTCACGGCACCGCGCTCGGCGGCGGGTTGGAAACTGCGCTCGCTGCCCACTTCCGCGTCGCGCTCGCGTCGGCGAAACTCGGCCTTCCCGAAGTCAACCTCGGGTTGCTCCCCGGTGGAGGAGGCACCCAGCGACTGCCCCGACTCACCGGAGTTCCCAAGGCGTTGGAGATGATGACATCCGGACGCCACATCGCGACCTCCGAGGCACTCGATGCGGGCCTCGTCGACGAGATCGTCGACGGTGATCTCGCAGCGCTGCGAACGGCTTCCGTGACATTCGCCGCTCGGGCGGTGAGCGAAAACCTGCCACTCGCCCGCGTCCGCGACCGCAACGACAAGGTTGCCGAGGCCGCCGGCAACGACGCCCTCTTCGCCGAATTCCGCGCCTCGATGGCCCGCAAGACACGTGGGTTCCTGGCGCCCGAGTACATCGTCCGGTGCGTCGAAGCTGCCGCCAACCTGCCGTTCGACGAAGGGATCAAGGTCGAGGGCAGGCTGTTCATGGAACTGGTGACCGGTCCACAGTCGGCCGCCCAGCGATATTCGTTCTTCGCCGAGCGGGCCGCGAACAAGATTCCCGACATCGCCAAGGACACACCGATCATCGACATCCAGACGTGCGGCGTGCTCGGCGCGGGCACCATGGGCGGCGGGATCGCGATGAATTTCGCCAACGTCGGGATCCCCGTGACGATCGTCGAGCGCGACCAGGGTGCGCTCGATCGCGGGCTCGGAGTCGTCCGCAAGAACTACGAACGGTCGGCGTCCAGAGGGTCGATTCCCTTGGAGGCCGTCGAACAGCGCATGGCGTTGATCACCGGCTCGACCGACAAGGCCGACTTCGCCCGGTGCGACATCGTCATCGAGGCCGTCTTCGAGAACATGGACCTCAAGAAGGAGATCTTCCGCGAACTCGACGGGATCTGCAAGCCCGGCACGCTGCTCGCATCGAACACGTCCGCCCTCGACATCAACGAGATCGCAGCGGTCACCTCACGACCCGAGAGCGTCATCGGCATGCACTTCTTCTCCCCGGCCAACGTCATGAAGCTCCTCGAGAACGTGCGCGGGGCGAAGTCGTCAGACACCGTCGTGGCAACCACCATGGCGATCGGCAAGCAGATCGGCAAGGTGCCGGTGATGGTCGGGCGTGTGCCCTGGATTCGTCGGCAACCGGATGTTGTTCATGCGCGGCGCCGAAGCCGAGCGGATGATCCTCGAGGGTGCCGCGCCGGCGCAGGTCGACCGGGTTCTGTACGAATTCGGATTCCCGATGGGCCCCTTCGCGATGAGCGACCTCGCCGGCCTCGACATCGGTTGGAACGAGGAGAAGTCGTCCGGCTCGACGGTGCGCGAGATCCTGTGCGAGAACGGCCGACGGGGCCAGAAGAACGGACGCGGCTACTACACGTACGACCCGGACACGCGAGCGTCCACGCCCGATCCCGAGGTGGTCGAGCTGATCAAGACGTTCGCGATCGGCAAGGGCATCGAGCAACGCGAGGTCACCAATCAGGAAGTGCTGGAACGGCTGCTGTATCCAATGGTCAACGAGGGAGCGAAGATTCTCGACGAGGGCATCGCCATCCGGGGCAGCGACATCGACGTCGTGTGGGTCAACGGCTACGGCTGGCCGGTGTATCGCGCCGGACCGATGTACTGGGCCGACCAGCTCGGTCTCGCCGAGGTGGCGGCAAAGGTCACGGCCTATGGCGACTCACTCGGAGGCCGCCACTGGGAACTGTCGCCTCTGCTCGCGCGCCTCGCCAACGAGGGCGCGCAGCTCCACCAGTTCTCGAACTGACCGGCCGACACGGCCTCCGCATCACGTGGGACGCCTCGCAGCGGGCTGTTCTGGCAGACTCCGAACGTGACTTCCGACCTCCGCTCACGTTGGCGATCGCCGAGCGATACACGACGGGCAGGGCATCTGATGATCGGCGTCGGCGTCGCCGGGGCGTTGATCGCCGTGTTCGGGGTGATCGTCGGGTGGATCTTCGTCGGTCAGTTGGCGACCGCATCCGACGACAGCCTCGCCGTCACCGTCCAGACGCTCGATGCCGTCGACGACACGATCGACCTCGCCGACGACGTGCTCGCCTCGTCCGTCGACGCCGTCGATGCGCTGGCGGACACGCTGACCGCCGTGTCGGGATCATTCGATGCCGGAATCCAGGCGATCGACGACATCGCCGGCCTGGCAGACACCATCGGGCCGTCGCTGGAACATGCCGGCCGCACCGTGCGCACACTCGAAGGAATCGGGAGCGACATCGATTCAGTGCTCGCTGCTCTGTCGGGGATTCCGTTTGCCCCCAGTTACGACCCGAGCGCCGGCCTCGGCGAGACACTCGGCCAACTCGCCGACACATTGGAAGAGCTCCCGGCCGAATTGACGACCACCGCTGCGAGCCTCACCGAATTCACCGGCTCGGCGGACGACCTCCAGCAGCAGCTCGACGGCCTGGCCGCGTCGGTGCAGTCGATCAGCACTGATCTCGGCGAGACGGGCACCCTCGTGGATCAGTACCGATCGAGCGTCGCCGATGCCCGCGCGCTGGCGATCCAGACGAACAACGACCTCGATACCGGCGTGGTGCTGATGCGGATCCTGTTGATCGTCGGTGGAATCACGCTGCTACTCAGCCAGATCGTGCCACTGTGGCTCGGACGATCGCTCCTCGACGACGCCGACGCGGCCGCCATTGCCGAAGTCGCAGCACTCACGGACGCCGCCACGTGACGCGCATCCTCATCACCGGGAGCAACAGCGGGTTCGGCAAGCTCGCCGCCCTCAGCCTCGCCCGGCAAGGTCACAGCGTGATCGCCACCATGCGCAGCGTCGCCAAGGGCGACGCATTGAGTGCGATCGCTGCGGCCGAGGACCTTCCGATCGAGATCCGAACGCTCGACGTGTGCGATCCGCCTTCGATCGCCGCCGCGATCGGCGACCCGAAGGATCTGGATGTGGTGGTCAACAACGCCGGCTTCGAGGTCGCCGGCGCCGTCGAGATGGTCGACGACGATCTCCTCGCTCGGCAGTTCGACACCAATGTCGCCGGGCCACTTCGGGTCATCCGCGCGGTGCTGCCGACGTGGCGCCGCCGCGGCAGTGGCACGATCGTCAACGTGTCGAGCATCGCCGGCGTGGTGGGCGCTCCGTTCGGCGGCATCTATGCCGCATCGAAACATGCCCTCGAGGGTCTCAGCGAGGCACTCCACTTCGAGATG